>CAZKJC010000011.1:0-19973 GCA_964552995.1 uncultured Ruminococcus sp. | reverse complement strand
ATGACGGAAAATATGCAAGCAAGCGGACGGCAAAGGCGTTAGCCGTTAATTGTGCGGTGGTGCCTTGAGAATAGTATAACAAATATTGCTCTATTTTTCAATAGACTTTTTGGATAAATCCAAAGAAAATTTTTGGTGGTTTTTTACTTAAAAAATAGAGGGTTAGCGAGAAATTTTACTTAAAACCAAAGCGGTATAAAGCCCCGCATGAATTTCAAAAAGGTCGAGTTTGCGTTTGGCAAACTATGACCGGTTCCCGCAATCGATAGTTTTGCGCAACGTTCGCGTGGCAGTTTATGGCATTTTGTGGCTTTTGCGCAAAACTCCGCAGCGGAGTTCAGAGAAGCTGAACGGAGCGAGAGTGCTTGCGGGAATTTTGAAATTCTTTTAAATCATTTCCTCGTCAACATATACAGCTTCTCGTCAACATAACTTGACCGCATAATAGTCCGGATAAACACTTTTTATACAGACGTTCCCCCGACAAAAGCCGGGGGAACGCTTTACTTTTCGGTGACAGCACCGGAAGCGTTGGGAGGAGTGGGGGTGAGCACGGTATCCTCTTCCGGTTCTTTGGTCTCAAAGGTAACGTCGTTTATGTCGTCCTTGGTTTCTTCGGGTGCGTCGGGGTTGGTGGGAGTGTCGGAGCCGGTCGGATCGGAGGTTTCCACGGTCGGAACATCACCGCTCTCCGCGGTCTCACCCGCCCTTGCCGTCCTGTAGGCGGGCGAAAGGCTGTCAAGATCGTTGTCGCCGTCGACCGAGAGCTGCGCGATGACCTCTCTTATATTATCCGGAAGCTCCGCGGCAATGTCCGTGGGGATATCCGCGCCGCCCTTAAGAGCCTCGGCTGCCTTAAGTATCTGATCCTCGTTCAGACCCGCCGCCGCTATCTCCTCCGAATATCCGGCAAGCACCTCCTCCACCTTTTCGGGAGTGAGGTATATCGAGCTTTGCAGGTCGGGTATCTGCTTTCCCGCCGAATCTATCGTGTAATTGTCCCAATAGATAAGCTCGCTCACCGGCACAAACTCGTAGCCCTCCGACTTAAGCTGCGTCAGTATCTGCGGCAGAGCCTCCGTCGTGTTTTCGAGGTCGTTGTGGAACAGCAGTATCGAGCCGGACTTCACGCCCTTGAGCACCTTGTTTTTGATCTCCTCGGGGGTGGGCTCCTTCCAGTCTACGCTGTCGGGGGTGGATACAGATGGAAAGCGGCGTTGCAGGCAGATATGCCTAATACTTTATTTTAAAATAATCAAGCAGGCTCTTAAAAGCGTCCTGCGCAAGCTCGCATGTTCCTATGAGATATCCGCGCTCGCTGCCCCATTTTTTCAGTCCGTTATAGTAGGGGATTTTAATGCTTTCGTCAATAATAAACGGCACAATATTATTCCTCAGGCACTCCTTGAACATGATCAGCCTTCCGACGCGCCCGTTTCCGTCCTGAAAAGGGTGGATTTTTTCAAACCGGACATGAAAGTCAAGTATATCCTCAAGTGATACGGCTTCAAACTCCTCGTACCATGAGATAAGCTGCCGCAGTTCTTTTCCGGTATCTTCGGGACTTGTTGTATCTTCCCCGCCGACCTCATTCGGAAACCGCTTGTATTCGCCAACCGCAAACCAGCTTCTGCGGCTGTCGGAGGTCCCCGATTTCAGCGTGCGGTGAAGCTCCTTTATAAAGCCTTGCGACAGCTTTTTATCGGCGTTGGAAATAATCATATCCACACAGCGGAAATGATTGGCGGTCTCAATAATGTCGTCGACCCTTTCGGGCTGCTCGGAAACAATGGTATTTGTTTCGTAAATATATCGCGTCTGATCGTGAGTCAGGCGGCTGCCCTCGATATGATTGGAGTTATAGGTAAGCTCGATCTGGACACGATGGTATATCCCGCCGGAGAGCCTGCTCTCCTTTTCTCTTTTCAATATATCCTTAAGCGGCAAGGATCTGACCCGATTATTTCCTCTTGCGGGCTTTTCGGCATTCTCGGGTATGTTCCACGTTTTACCTTTCAGAAAAGCTCCCTCTACTCTGCCGCCGGCGCAGTAATTTCTTACGCTTCGCTCGGAAATCCCCCACTTCTTAGCGGCTTGCGCAGATGAAATATAGATCACAATAATCACTTCCCCGATATATTATACCCGATCATCGGCAAAAAATCAAGGGATTTTCAAGAAATAACAAGAGAAAAATTACCGATAGAATTTCGGGCGATCCGACCCCGCAGTGCTGTTACCCCGAAAAACACTTCTGCCGCCTGCTCCGTACACCGGTGATGTTCACGCAAAAACGGTTTCGACAAAGTTTTCCTTGGATATTTCAAATATCGCTATGTCCATTTTCCCGGTATAAAAGGGAATATAGTTACTGTCGGAGAAGATCACGGTCGGATCGTTCACATCGGTATAGCCGATAAGCCATATCCTGCCGTATCCCTCGGACGCTTCCAGAAACGCCTCTTTATCCACATTCTCAGAGGGCATTGTGTGAAAGCAGAAGCTGTAAAACTGCCCGTGACTCAAAGCATATATCTTTCGCTCGGGCAGATATGTCATCAGCGCGGCATAATCATCGTTGTAGGAAACGAGCAGAGCGTCTTCGGATATATTGTTACGGATAAATTCCGCCGCGGCTTTTGAGGGATCGAACTCGCCGAACAGGTCCTCCGCCGCGTACTTTATCCCCGACGGTATCGACAGCGCAAGAACCGCCGCAAATATCACCGACAGCGACTTTTCGGGGCTGCCGTCAAGCTTGTTGAAAAAGGACAAAATATTTTTCAACAGATCGGAATCCGCCTTGGTTTTGCGCTCCGTTTTGGGAGCGGGCTCTTCTTCTCTGCTCATTGCCCATATCATTGCCAGCGAGTAGATAAACAGCGAGCCGCGGTTTGGGGTCGTGTACCAGATAACTCCCGAGATGACCATATAAAACGCGGCGAAGACCAGCAGCATTATAAATCCGCGGCGCTTTCGGCGGAGAAGAATAATCGCCATAACCAGAATAAGCTGAGCGGCTACCGAAATGAATATTCCCAATATATTTGGAAGATTTGCCGCAACGCCGCTTTTGGTGATATTTGAGAATGACATGACGAATGACGCCAAAGCGCCCGTAAAAGTAAATTGCTTTTGTGAAGTAAAACTATTGGCGCTTAACGAGCCCCAAAGCACGGCTACGAGCAGGAGCACTCCCGCACCCGCGATAAGCAGACCCAGAGCGTTAAGTGTGTTCTGCTTGCGTGAACCGCTTTTAAAGTCCTTGAAAAAATCAACAAGCATAAATATGCCGATAATCCCCACCAGACCGCACATACAAATATGTGTATTAGCAAGCAGAGCGACCGCCAGCCCGAACAGCAGCGGGTGCTTTTTCCGCTTGGGGTAAAGCAGCGCGACAACTGCAAGCAGAAGATAGATCACACAGTAAACGCGCGAAATGACGGAATTTGTATACAGCATTCCCGCCGAAAGCAGCAGCGCCGCCTGCAAATAGGGTTTTAAAGGCAGGCAGAACAGGATCATCCCCGCGGTGACGGTCATAATTCCCCATGAAACCAGTCCCAGAGCCCGATATGAGCAGCCGAGGGAAGTGAATATCTTAAGTATCAGGTGCCACAGGGGAGGGTGTCCCTCGTATTTCATCATAGAGAATATGCCCGCGATGTCATTGTCACGGGCTATATTCCACGCCTGCCCCTCGTCGAACCAGTATTCGTGATTTATTACAAGCACAAGCAGCAGCGTCGAATATGCCGCAAGCGAGAGCAGTCTGACAACCGTTTCTTTTTTCATAGCCTAAACCCCGAAGTACAGATAATCTTTTATCAGCTCGTCGCTGTATTCCCGTATTACAAGAGAATTTTTGATATCAAAGCCGGTCATTCCCTCTCCGACGTACAAAATGTCGTCTCCGTCGGGTACCTGTTCACAATAATGTATTATATACAAATGCTCATACCGTGAGATATCCTCAATGACTTCATCGGCGGTATGCGGCGGGCGGTACATATATTCCCATTTGGCATAGGTGCAGAGCTCCCCCGAACCCGCGGCATACAGCCTTATAGAGGGATCGTATATGGAAAGCTCGGGCAGACCGCAGCGAAGAACCACAAACACCGCGTCCTCCTCAAAATTATCCGAAATATATTCCGCAGTGTCTTTAGCGCTGCTGAAGCTGCCCGCGATATCGCGGCAAAGCATTGAAACTCCCGAGGGAACGGAAACCGCAAAAAAGACCGCCAGTATTACGGCGAACGTTCTTTCCGCCTGTTTGTCGGCGCTTTCAAGCAGCGCCAGCAGTTTTTTCAGGGAGCCTGTCGTGATCTTATTGATTATTTTATTTTCTTTGAATACGGGCTTTTCATATTGAGCTATACCCAGTGAAAAAGCAAAGGACAGAATAAAAATAACGGCGCGGTTGGGAATGGTTATCCAGAACAAGCCGCAGGTAAGATAATAAAACACAATAAACCCTATTTCCACCGCCAGCGCTCTTTTCCGGTGCCGCAGCAGTATCAGCATACACCACAGCATAAGCGTAGCGATCATAAGCATAACGAACCACGCGGGTCCGCCGAAGCAGGGCTGCACTATCTGCCGAAAAACGTCGTTGAATGTCGTGGTAGCGGCAAGAAAGACCGCTCTTGGCGAAAAGGACAGGGTCGTGCCGACCGAACCGTTCGCTTCCGCAGAGCCTATCAAGGGGATAATAAGCAGCAGCACTCCCGCGCCCGCAACGGCAAGCCCCGCGAGCTTGCCCGCGTTTTCCTTTTTTGAGGAGCTTTTCCACTGCGCGAACAGATCAGCGAGCATAAATATCCCCAGCATTCCCACTATCCCGCAGATGAAAATATGTGTGTTCGCCAGCAGCGCTATCAGCAGCCCATACAATACGCCATGCTCGCGCCGTTTGGGATATATCCACAATATAAGGAACATCAGCAGCGGTATCAGAGAATAGACCCTCAGCATGACCGAATTGTAAAACAAAAATCCCGAGGAGGCAAGCATCACATATTTGAGCGGCTGCGGAAGCTCCACCTTGAACAGCAGGACCGCCGCCCCCGCCGCCATGAACAGCCAGCTTATCAACGGCGCGTATCCCGCGGGAAAACCGAGCTTCACAAAGGGGTACAGAACCGCGTACCACAGCGGCGGGTGTCCCTCAATGTGGAATATGTACGGCAGCTCCGACATGGGAGCGTCGCGGAGTATCACCCACGCCTGCGCCTCGTCCAGCCACATTTCATGGTTGAACGCGCCCAGAAATGTCAGCGCCGAATATACGGCGAGAACCGCCCACGGCAATATTTTTTTGGACGCGCCGCGCTTATTTTCCGTCATTGTCTTTATCCTTACTTTCATTATACAGTTATCATATATTATAGCACTTATTAAAATTTATGTCAAGTCGCCATATCCGCAACCGACAACATATCGGTTTGTGTATAAAGTGTTTATGAGAAGCAAGTGATTTAAATGGGAATTTCAAAATTTCCGCAAGCGCTCCTCGGTCGCTCACTTCGTTCGCTCCCTGCCAAGTTTTGCGCAAAAGCTGCAAAATGCCAAAAATAATCACGCGATTGTTGCGCAAAACTTCATGCGCACTTTTTGAAATTCTGATTCGTGGGCTCTATGTTGCTATACTTTTTTCTACAAGCTGCGGCGCCGGACTGCCCTTGTCCGGCGCCGCATATAAAGATTCGGCATTATACATATCGGCTCATAAGCCACTCGCTGTTGAGAGCTATCTGTTCCGCGGTATGGGGCTCCGCGCCAAAGGCGCACATAATGAAGCTAAGGTCCGAGGGAGTATCAAGAATAGCTCCGTTAAAACTCTCATAATTGAGATAGAAAGCATTTTCATAATTGCCCGCATAGCTTCGCACCGTTGCCGCCTGCCTGACCCCGTTTATGTAGAGAGCCGCACTGCCGTTTTCACGAACGGCGCAGTAAACCGCATATTGTTCCGCGTCCTGCTCCGAATTGATATCATAAGCCGCACTGGAATAAAAAATGTGATTTTTCGACGCAAGAAGATTAAACCCATATCCCGCATTGGCATTTTTTACGCCCTTTGTCAGAACACAGCTCACCTCCTCCGAAAAGTCCGAATTGAGCTTTATGACCGCATATATTATGTTCGGCTCGGAGATGGCGGTAAGAACGCCGTGGTCATCGGGCGTAAAGCGCAGTGAATTGCCCTCGACCGCTCCGCCGGTAAGCACGATACCGTTATCGGTATTGCTGAGGTGATTCTCCCACAAGCCGTCTTGAATATTTACCGATTCCGGTACAAAATATCCTGTGATGCCGTTCATGACCGGCATCATGTCGCCGCCGCCGACTTCGGATAGATTCCCTCCGGCTATCGGCGACGGCTTATTAAAATTTACGTTTTCGTCCGTTCCACGCAGGCTCACCTCGCCGCTTCCCAACAAATAAACCGTGCCGTTGGTATCGGTAAGACCGTCCCTTGTTCCGGCGTCTATCGCGATAACTCCGTCCGCGCCCGCGGATATTCCCGAGCTTGCCGCCGCGTATATCATTCCCGAGCCACGGTTCACTATCACCGTATTAAGCCCGCCAAGCCCATCTACGCGCTGCTCAACGCCTGTTAATGTAACTGTTTTTATCATTTATATACCTCCTGTTTTTATTGGGGTTCCTTTCCCAAAGGTATAATATCATATGCCCGTCTGCATTATACTGCAAAATTTTCCCCCGACGCAATATGAATACGTCGGGGGATATGCAGACCTGAATAGATCCCTTTGGCAAATCCGACATTATATCTGCGATATGCGGGAGAGTTATAGATCACTGTCAATTGCTCCACGCTCCGCATTAAATTGTTTTATATATTCTTCAACAATTTTGGGGTCGTATTTGCATATTGCAAAATAGGTTTTCGGAAGATCATATTTAACTGCGTCAGTGCAGATAAAAAAGGTTTCGGACTCCTCCACTCCGGTATAGTAGTAGATAATATAAAGATGGTCATACTCCGAAAGCTCGGCTATCACTTCTTCGTGATCTTCCTCATAGCTCGTACAGTTCCATCTGTTGTAAGTAGTGAACTGCCTTGATATCACCGAATACTGTTTATAATCGGGACAGTAGAAGGATATCTCTGGAAACCCGTACATAACGCTGACAAAAACCGCATCCTCCTCTAAATTTTCGGATATGTATTCCGCGGTCTGCTTCGACGCGCTGAAATTTCCAACAATATCCTTATACAGCAATATCGCTCCCACGGGAACAGAAACTCCCAGACAGCCTGCCAATACTACCGTAAACAACTTCTGTGCGCCCATATCGGCTTTCTTCAGCAGCCCGACAAATCTCCTTAATGTCCCCGTGATCCGATCACTGATCTTATGATCCTTAAATACAGGCTCCTCATACTGTGCCAGACCTAAAGAAAACGCAAAGGAAAGAATAAATATTGCCGAACGCGACGGCATCGAGAACCACATAATACCGCAAATTATAATATAAACCGCCACGAAACCCAATTCCACAAAAAAAGCCTTGCGCCAGTGCCGCAGCATTATAAGCATTATAACAACGGCGACAGTCATCAGCATAAAGGGAAATACCCAAAGAGGGCTGTAGGGAACGCACAGATTAAAATAATTTTCAAAAACATCTTTGGGGAAGTTCAACAGATGACCAAATATCACAGAAAAATCAGACAGCCTGTTGTTTGTTCCGCTATTTAGATTTTGAGTCCCCAGCAGCGGCAAAACAAGCGTCAGCACTCCCACGCCGGCTATCGCAAGCCCTATGAGCTTGCCTATGTTTTCCTTTTTGGGGGAGCTTTTCCATTCCGAAAAAAGCTCGTATATCATGTATATTCCGAGTATGCCGACTATTCCGCAGATGAAAACATGAGTATTTACCAGCAGCGCTATCAGCAGACCATATAAAACAGCGTGCTCGCGGCGATTCGGGTATACCCATAAAATCAGGAAAAGCAGCGGAGGGATAAGGCAGTACACCCTGAGCATTACCGAATTGAGATAAAGAAATCCCGATGACGCCAGTATGACCGCCTTAAGCGGCAGGGGGAGCTTTACCTTGAACATCAGCACCGCCGCGCCCAGAGCCATAATAAACCAGCTTATAAGCGATACATAATCCGCGGGAAATCCCAGCTTCACAAACGGGTACAGTATCGCGTACCACAGCGGCGGGTGCCCCTCTATATTCAGCACGCGCGGCAGCTCCGCAAGGGGTACGTCGCGCAGTATCACCCACGCCTGTGCTTCGTCGAGCCAAAGCTCGTGATTCAGAGCTCCCAGCAAAGTAAGCGCGGAGTATACGGCCAGAATTACCCACGAACCGATGAAAGGCTTTTTCTCACTTGCTTTCGTTTCCGCTGTCATTGCCGTCGTCAATTTCGTGGTACTCCTTTTCGGTATTTACTTCCCAGATGTCTGCTTTATCGGTCTTTCCCGCTATGATATTCTTTGCGGCTATTATCGCGGTCATCATGGAGTGATCCATATTGTTGTAGCGGTGCTGACCGTTTCTTCCCACGCAGAAAAGATTTTCAAAGCCGTCGAGGTATTCCCGCACCTTGTCAAACTCCGCGTAGCTGCCGAAATAGGCGGGGTAGGCTTTTTTGACGCGCGCCATAAAGCTGTCCGCAACGTTCTCCCGCTTTATTACGCCGATAGATTCCAGCTCACCTATCGCGAAATCAATAAATTCCTTATCGGGGGAAGTCCACATTTTGTCCCCCTCGTTGCAGAAATACTCCAGACCGACCCAGACGTGCTTCTCCATATCGTCCACCATATAGGGCGACCAGTTGTTGAATATCTGAAGCCGCCCCAGCTTCACGGAGCGATCCTGTATGTATATCCAGCAGTCGGGAACGTTGTCGTTTACGGTTTTCATTTTGGTTTTGTTGACAAGCTCCAGACGATTCAGCAGCAGTCCCACGGTGATAAAATCGCGATAGGGCAGCGCGTCGGAGATCTCTCTTACCTTTTCGGGCGGAGAAGGCAGCGCGTTCACCAGGTCTTTTATCGCCATTGATGATATCAGGTAGTCGCAGGGGAGCTCCTCGCCGCTTGCAAGGGTAACAGAGCGTATCTTCCCACCGTCGGTATTCACAGCGGTAACGGGCGCGTTCATGACGAGCTTCGCGCCCATCTGTACGTCGAGCTCCGCCATGCGCTCCCAAAGCTGCCCGGGACCGTATTTGGGGTAGTAAAATTCTTCTATAAGTGATGTCTCGACCTTGCCGTCCTTTTTGCGGAAAGGCTTTGTAAGAGCGTTTTTCAGAACCGCTCCGACGGAAAGCCCCTTTACCCTCTGCGCGCCCCAGTCAGCTGAAATTTTCGTGGGGTGAACTCCCCACACTTTCTCGGTGTAGTCCTCGAAAAACATCTCATAGAGCGGTCTGCCGAAGCGGTTCACATAGAAATTCTCAAGGGAATTTTCGGGCAGCTTGTGAAAAATACTGCCGAGATAGCCGAAGCCCGCTTTCATCGTGCCGAAAAATCCCATATTTATAAAGGTCTGCGGTTTCAGCGAAATGGGGTAATCAAAAAATTTATGGCGGTAATAAATTCGGGAAACGCGGGTGCGCGTGAGGAATACGTTGTCCTCCTTTTCGGGGTCGGCGCTGCCGGTGTAGGCGCGCTCCCTGCCGAGCAGCGCGTCGTCCTTTGCGGGCGCGCCCTGCGGCGCGAGTATCTCCCGCCACAGCTCCATTATCTCGCCGCTTTTCGAGAAAAAGCGGTGGCCGCCGATATCTATGTGATTTCCCTTATATTTTTCAGTGCGGGAAATGCCGCCGATCTTGTCGCTCTCCTCAAGGATAGTGACGGAAAGATCACCGCCGTTTTTCAGCAGGGTATAGGCGGCGGTAAGCCCCGCGGGGCCCGCTCCGATAATTACAACGTTTTTCATTTCTTTTCCCCCTTGGGTCTGTTGAAAATAAGTATTTTACGCCCGAGATAGTTCCAGACCAGAACTATCCCCGCGGTAACTATCTTGGTTATCATGTAGTGGAAGCCGAGGACATTTACTCCGAGGTGCATAAGCCCCTCGGTTATCCCTAACCCGATGATCCCAACCAGCGTGAATATCAGGAAATCGCCCACCGACTTGCCGCTGTTTTTGTTGTCCTTTGTACGGAAAACGAATATCAGCGAGAGTATGTAATTTATCACAAGCCCGACTATAAAGCCCGCGGCGGTGCTGATAAATATCTGCCAATCCGTCTGCTGCTTGAATATCAGCTCCTCAAAAAGAGTGAGCGTTCCAAAAACCGACAGAAATGATATTCCGCCAACGATAACATAACGCATAAACTCCTTTATCAGAGAGGGCTTTAAAAGCTCCTTTATATTCACATGATCACCGCCCTTTTGTCAATACCTATTCATTATATCACAAAACCGACAAAAATGCAATAGCTTTTATGATCGTTTGCAGTGACGGCAGAGGTCACACGATGATCTTCGCCCTGCTCCCTCCGTTTTTGAGGTCTTTTTCAACGAATATTTTGCGGTCGATCTCGTTTTTCATCTCGTCGACATGGGATATTATACCGATGAGCCGATTGCTGTCGGAGAGCCTGTCAAGCGCCGTCATGGCGGTGCGGAGCGTGTTGTCGTCCAGCGTTCCGAAGCCCTCGTCGATAAACATGGATTCCAGCTTCACGCCGCCTGCCGTGCTCTGTACCTCCTCGGACAGCCCAAGCGCCAGCGCCAGTGAAGCGATAAAGGATTCGCCGCCCGAAAGCGAGGACACGGGGCGCTCGGAATTGTTGGCGCTGTCGATAACGTTAAGCTCCAGACCCGTTGCGCTGCGCTTGTTTTTTCCCTCGTCCGGACGTATGAAGCGGTATTGCCCGCCCGAAAAGCGGTACAGATATTCGTTGGCGTGGCAGATTATTCTTTCAAAATAATAGGTCTGCACAAAAGTCTCAAGGTCGAATTTCTCACTGCCCGTCATGCGCCCGCTGATAGTCTTGTAGAGCGACTCCGTGCTTTGATACTTTTGCTTTATCGCGGGAAATTTGTCGACGATATTCGAAAGGCTTTTAAGCACGTTCGCGTTGACCGCCCTGCGGCTTGAAACTGCTTCTCGCTCACCGTCCTTAAGTGATCTTCTCTCGGCGATATCGACGGCGCGCTTTTTTATATCCTCGGAATCTATTTCCCCGTAATTAGTAATATTGCGCTTAAGATTTTCAATACTGCCGCGTATTTTCGCGATATCCTTGTCGCAGCTCTGCCGCTGTTTGTCCGCCGATTCATAGGCTTTTTTCAGCCCGTCGGCTTCGGTACAAAGCCTGTTTATCTCCGCTTCGGCGGCGGCTTTATCCTTAAATTCAAGCTCCTTTTTCAGCGACGCGCAGAGGCCGTTTTTCGCTTTCGTTTCCTCGCGCAGACGAACCGTTTCCTTTTCGTTCCGCGCGATATTTTCCTTAAGCTCCTCGCGCTCCTTTGTCTTTTTCGGAATGAGCTTTTTCAGTTCCTCCTTGCGCTGCGCGTTGGCTTTTTCACGCTGTAATTCGGCGGCTTTGGCGGCATTTTCGGAATCGATCTCGGTGATTTTTTCACGCGCGGAATGTTCCGCTTCTTCAAGCGGGCACTCTCCAATAAGCTCGCCGATTTTTGCACTCAGAGCTTCACTCGCGGTATTGAAATTTCCCGCTGCCTTGCCCGAATCCAAAGATAGCTTCGAAGCCTTTTCCTGTGCCGACTGCGCCTTTTCCCGTGCCGCCTTTACATCGTCCTCCGAGGGCGCGTGGTCGGGCTTGTGAGCGCGGTGCGCGTTTTCCTCGTAAACCATGCCGCAGACGGGGCAGCGCTCACCCACAACAAGCTGCTCCGCCAGTATTCCCGCCTGATTATCGTTGAACGCGGTCTGCAATTCGCTTGCCTCGCGTTCGAGCTGTTCTGCGGTATCTCGCGCCTTTTTATACTTGCTTTGCGCTTTTTCGCATTTCTCTTTAAGCTCGTTAAGAGAATCTATCTCGGATATCAGCCCGTTTAAATTCTCCTTTTGCCTGTCGAGCTTTTCGATCTCTCCGCGCAGCTTTTCAACGTTTATTCCCGCGTTCTCAAGCGAGTTGTTTTCCTCGGAGAGCTTTTCCAGCTCCTCGGCAAGCACCTTTTCTTTTGAGGAATACTTTTCGTTTTCACTTACGAGAGCTTCCGCTTTTCCGGTAAGCTCCGCGGCGGCTTTTACCGCGTTTTCATATTCCTCATATTTGCCAAGCGTATTGGAAATCACCGCGGCACGCTCCCTTAAAGCGTTTTCGCCGCTATCGTTATCCATACGCTTGTCCATAGCCCGCATAAACGCTTTGTCAAGCCTGTCCTTTTCCGCCGCCTTATCCTTAAGAGCGTTCTGCTCCTTTTCCAGCGCGGCTTCATCTGCTTTTTTCGCGCTTTCCCGCTCTTTTTCGGCGGCGAGCTTTTTCTCCTCCTCCACGATCTTTGCAAGCTCCGCCTTAAGCTCACCCAACGCCGTATCATCGTTCTCAACAAGCGTTTTCAGAAGCGATTTTACGGCGGCATAATCGCATACGTTTTCAGCGTTTTCAAGCTCGCTAAAATACGGGCTGTCCTCCCCGCACTCAATTCCCGCGACATAACGGTTGATATCGTTCTCGGCGGCGGTATACTCGTTTTTACGCTCGCTGTAATATTTATTCAACCTCTCGGTGAAGGTATTATAAATATCTGTTTTGAATATTTGGCGGAATATCTCCTGCCGCTTTTCCGTTTTGGCGTTGAGGACCTCCTGAAATTTGCCCTGCGCTATCATTTCGATCTGGCAGAATTGCTCCCTGTCTATTCCAAGTATCTCCCTGATCTCAAGATTTTTTTCTTTCTTGCTTTTGGTAACGGGCTTTACCGTGCCGTCGGGATAGGTCAGAAGCGCTTCGGTCTGCGTGAATTTTTCCTCCCCGCTGACCTTTTTAAATTTCATTTCGCGGGAAACGGTATACTTTTTCCCGTCGTTCACAAATTCGAGAGTTACACGCATCGGAGCACCGTGCTCCGCGTAATTCGAGTGAAGCGAGCCCGTTTCGCGGTAGCCGCCGCCCGAGGGCTCCCCATAAAGCGCAAAGGTGATCGCGTCAAAGATCGTGGTCTTTCCCGCGCCGGTATCTCCCGTGATAAGATACAGCCCGCACTCCCCGAGCGCGTCAAAATCTATGGTCTGCTCCGCCGCGTAGGGTCCGAAAGCAGTTAAGGTGAGTTTTGTTGGACGCATTACTCCGCCTCCTTTATACTTTCAAGTATCTCGTCGCAGATCGCGGCTTGCTCGGCGGTCATCTCCGAGCCGTTCTGCTGCGCGAAAAATTCCTTTATGATGTCCGCGGGAGTTTTCGTGCCGATCTCTTTTATCCCCTTGCGGGAATCGGGCGCGAAGCTGCTCTCGGCTTTAAATTCCATTTCGGCGATCCTTGGGAAATTCTTTGAGAGCTTCAGCCGCGCGTCAAGCACGCCGGTTTCCGTGAGAATTATTTTGACGTAATCGTCGCAGCCGTCCAACGCCATAAGCGCGGAGAAATCTCCCTCGAAAACGCGCAGCTCACGCAGCGGAACAAGCGGTATCTCGCTCGTTTTTATATCGCCCTTTTCTCCCGTTTCCACGACCACTATCGCCTTGCGCTGGTTCACCTCGTCAAAGGAATACTTCATCGGCGAGCCGCAGTAGCGAATGTTATCGCTCCCCGCCCTCTGCGGCTTATGTATATGCCCGAGCGCGACATAATCGAAATCCTTAAACACTCCCGCGTCGATATTATCAACGCCGCCGACCGCCTTGGTCTGGTCGCTGCCGCGCTCCACGTCCGAGCCGTCCGCCGTGCCCGTTACAAACTGGTGCGCGACAAGGATATTTGTTTTTGATTTGTCGAAAGTAATGTTCTCTATCACCGTCCGCGCCGCGTCGGTGATCGTGTTTATCTCCTTTTCGGGGAACACGGCGCGCACCGTGTACTCCCGCACGAACGGCATAAGGTACACGAAAACATCCCCGCCGAGCGGTATGCCCTCTATTTTTCCGTTGTACACGGGGGAAACGAAAACTCCCGCGCGGTTCATTATCCTGCCGCCGAACGCCACGCGCTCCGCGGAATCATGATTTCCGCTGATAATGAACACCTTAAGTCCCCGCGCGGCGAGCTCCGAAAGGAACTGATCGAACAGCTTCACCGCCTCCTCCGAGGGGGTGGTTTTGTCGTATACGTCGCCCGCTATGATTACGCCGTCGGGGCGCTCCTCGTCCGCTGCTTTGAGTATCTCGTTCAGGATATACTGCTGATCTTCAAGCAACGGGTAATCGTTCAGCCGCCTGCCTAAGTGCAGGTCGGACAGGTGAAAAAGCTTCATTTCTGACCTCCGTTTGTTGATCTTTGCATATATTGTAGCATATTATCGGTACAAAATCAAGCGCAAAAAGCTCCGAAGCCAATTAGCTTCAGAGCTTTTCTTATACAATCTCTAAAAAAATATTATTTAACAAAAAGTAGTGGTATTATAAATATTAGTGGTGTATCTTATCAAATGCTTCGTCTAGTATAATCCGCTACTTCCATGGTAGCTTGGATCATTCCAGTAATACCACAATATTCAGCAACCTTAAGTAGATATGATTTTGTGGAAATGTCAATCTTATAAATGTTATGATATGGGGCAGAAGAAAATGGATACTCAGAAATACAGGCGCACAGTTTTTCGATAGCCTCATGCCCTGTACAATTGTTATCGTAATACCATTTATAAATATTGTCAGCCCTTGCCCTTATTTTCTCTTCTGCAAATTGTTTTGAACTAAGATTATTTCCTGTTAAAAAATCTACCGGCTTCAACTTACCTTCCTGAACCAAAATACTAAATATATATACTCCGGTATCACAGATAAGCGTATCTAACGCAGATTCTAAACTGACGGCTGCCCCATCCATGGAATCATCCATATATTTTTGTACTATTGCCCTGTCGTTGGCGTTAACAATGGAATCGCCAATACTTCTTATAGCGCCAGCGCCCAGATTCATCATATCCGCTTTTAGTTTGCCTACCAAAGCGCCTTTAATGCCAAATCCGCCCCCTTGCCAATAACTACGGTTGCTGCGCTGCACCCCTCTCTTATAATTTATGTCTTCGATGATTTTATCAACATCTTGCCTATAAGAAAAAAAGGTCTGCAATGAGGAGTTACTACCTTCAGCGAAATCCGAAAGTCCTCTCCTAAGCATATCAACACTATACCAGTCTACCCCATTCTTCATCAATATTTCCATGGCAACAGTTCTAAGCACATCTGTTACTATATTATCATACATCTGAAGGCCTACACTATATAATTTCTCAAAGCTGTTTGCCTGAGAATCAATAAAGCTATCAAATGGTGAACGTGTTTCCCTCGCGATTTTTTCAAAAGGTGCACATATCTGTATGTATTTGTCCACATTATAGGTAAAGGTAACATATGTGTTGCTGGAAATCTGGAATTTTTTCACAATATTGCGCCCGCCATTTGCATCAGGAGCTTCCCTGCAAATAAATTCACAACCACATGCAGGGCATGTGAAACTTCCAAACCGTGTTTCCGTATACCATTCATGACCGCATTTACTACATTTCATAACAATCCCTCCAAAATTCACTATCAGTTTTTATCATTTTCATCTTCATCGCCGTCAAAAACAGGTAAAGCCTTAACGTCGACGAACTCGACTGCACCTTCAGGATATTCCCCTATGGTTCCTTTAAAAGAAAATCCTTTTTGGCATATTGGGCATACTTTGGACTTACATTCTATCATCCATTGTATATTCTTTCCCATGCCGTTGTCCTTATCGCCTGATGTTGAACCGACAATATATTCTTTGCAATCAACATCAAAATTTTCTCCGCAATGCGGACAGTTTAACTTAACCAAAAAGTCAATCATAAAATCTTCCTTTCACACATTTATGGGTTAATACATATACCATTATATATATATTGCAAGACCTTTTTGAATTTTTGTTGATTTTCACCAATATTTTTTCCTCCTATTAAAAATGCTTCCTATATCTGTTTTTAACTGATAGGAAGCATTATATTCTTTATAAAACGATTTAACTGCTTAAATCAATACTATACAAGGCGGAGTGACCATTTTGGGCGTTGCCTTAGCCAATTACCACTTATACACAAATCAGAATTTCCAGACGATCTCGATTTTATCCTCCCACAACAGCACTTTCACAATAAACTGCCGCGCGATCTCACGCTGAATATCAATAGGCATATCGGGAAAGTCGTCGATCATGGGAATAATATCCTCGTAGGCGAGCTTTGGCTTTGCCGCTCCGCCGAGCTTGTCCAGTTCCAGGGTGACGTTATCGCGCTCCGAGATAAGCCGCTCCAGCTTTTCTTCAAGAACCTTGCCGATCGCCGCGGAGGTTTCCGCGATCTTATCAACAAGATTATTGATTTGTGAGTTGAGCGTTTCAAGCTGCATTTTCAGCTTGTTCTGCTTTGGTGACGACGGCTTTTTGTTGTCAACGGTTATTCCGCGTATCTCGTCAAATTTTTGGGCGAGCTCATGGTAAACAGCTTCTTCCACATCGGCGATCTCGGGTTTGCCGTCAAGCCCCTCGCAGAGCTGATGATTAGCCTTGCCGGAGCAGTAAAAATATTTCCCGCCCATCACCCGCATTGCGTAACCGCACTTGCCGCATTTTATCATTCCCGACAGCCACGAGTATGTACCGCTTTTGCCCTTTTTGATCTGGGAATTTCCATCGAGCTTCCGCTGAACGTCGAGCCACAGCTCGGAGGAAATAACTCCCTCATGAAGCCCAATAGACAGCACATGATCGTGTACGTCGGTATATTTGCGCTCGTTTGCCTCGCGTTTGCCGTAAAGGAAACAGCCATGCTCTCCCGTGAAATCCTCGACGGGGTTGGAGATTTTCGCGCCCTTATCCTTGAAATACCTGTACACCTCCATATCCGCCCCAACATAGGTCGGACTGCGCAGAAGGCGGCTTACCTTGCTGCTGTCCCACAGTGTGCCGTTGGGGGAAGCCACGCCCTGCTCATTCAAAGCCTTTACAATATCGCCCAGGGAGCAGCCGCTTTCGCGGTACGCTCCGAATATGTACTCGACCGTTGTAATATCGCCGTTCGGAACAAGCACCGAGGTTTTTATCCCATTCAGCTTTGTGGGTATCTTATCAAAGCCATATATCGGAACTCCGCCAAGATACAGACCCTTTTCGCCGCGCGCGTAATAGTTGTCCTTAACACGGAGCAGAATATTTTCACGCTCCAGCTCCGCGAATACCATGATTATTCCCAGCATGGCTCGTCCGATCGGGGTCGAGGTGTCGAAGGTCTCCACCGTTGACGCGAACTCCACGCCATACTGCTTGAAAACCTCCATCAGATTTGAAAAGTCGTTGAGCGAACGGCTTATTCTGTCCAGCTTGTACACCACCAGCTTGTCTATCTCGCCGTTTTTTATATCCGACAGCATCTGCTGAAATTGCGGGCGGTCAAGATTCTTGCCGCTCCAGCCCTTATCGGAATATATCCGATATTCACTGTCGCAGTAGCGCTTGCAGAAGTCAATCTGCGTATCAATTGAAATACTGTCCTTTTTGTCTATGCTTTGCCGCGCGTAGATCGCTGTCATTTTTTCACTTCCCTTTTCCTATGTTATGCCGTCTTGCTCTCGGTTTTTTCGATATATTTCACCAGCTCCGCATAGACCGCCCTTGCCGCGTCGCGCCTGATTTGCTCCCGCTCGCTTTCGGCAGTGCTTACGGTACTTGTTATTGTGTATGTAGTCATAACATGGTGCTCCTTTCATCATCGGTATTATGGTGTTGGAAAAGCAGTACGATTTTACCGCTCCCATGTTATAATATATTTTTGAAAAATGAAATTATGACTGTCTGCTTTTATAATAATTAAATTTACATAGCAGTTAACAGCAATGCCCCGAACATTGGTATTCCACTATTCCGGATGTTATGCCAACATACAGCTTCAAAAAAACGAGTGGAGAAGAGCAATAATGAATCTCGCAATTGACAGCGAGGGGCTCTCTATCCACCTTGAGCCTGCGGATATGTATTGTTATGCAATGATGTGCTGCATAAAGGAAGCCAGGTTGAAAATTGCCAATGATAAAAATACAATGGCGAATAATGATGAATATGTTGGTTTTATAGATTATTCAAAGGGGCTGCTTCGGCTTCGCCCCGATGTGACTATATTCGGGGTTCGCCGTTACTGGGAAATCATGGAAGGGCTTTCAATGCAACTGACAAAGCCGTGCGGCAGGAGCTGCTCCTCAACAATTATATTATCGGTCAATCCGACGGTGTGAGCGAGAAAACCGCTCCGAATGTGAATTTCGGCGGTAAGCAGATACGAATGCTGGCTTTTAACCTCGAAAAGCTGGAAAAAGAATACGGAAAGTTGTGATATAGTCAAAATACCATCTGCCGGAATGACAGATGGTATTTTATTTGATATATAACTATATTGTAAAGATAAGCGTATTACAAAATCGTTTATCTTGCTGATCTATCCCATAATATAAGTATCGCCTGTACATCAATATATCATATCTTAATGGGATCATATTATACTATATGTTATATAAGGAGACACAAAAATGAAAAAATCAATAATCGCTGCCCGTCTCACCGATGAGGAGCGGCAAGCCAAGGCATATTGTGGTGGGCTTCGACCCGCGTCATATGTTGAATGCTATAGAAGTCGACATCATCGCCAAAAAATATGTGAATATTATGCAGACAAGTACCAGATCATTTATGGCGTGCATGAGGAAACGAATAATCTGCATATACATATTGTATTAACTGTACAAGCTTTATTGACGGGAAGCAGTACAGCGAAAGTGTTGGGGATTTAAACCGTTTCAGAACATTTGTAGACGAGCTCCTTAATTAAAGGGAGCAAAGTGAAAAATCACAGGTGTTATCGATTTCTATACATTCTTTCGTAATACTGCTGATACTCGCCGCTGATTATGTTTTCCCACCATTCGCGGTTTTCAAGATACCACTTTATTGTTTTCTGGATACCGTCCGCGAATTTGGTTTCGGGAAGCCAGCCAAGCTCGTTGTGTATCATGGTCGGGTCGATAGCGTAGCGCATATCGTGTCCCTTGCGGTCGGTGACGTAGGTTATAAGGCTCTCGGGCTTGTCCAGCGCCTTGCAGATTATCTTCACAATATCAATATTCTTCATCTCGTTATGACCGCCGATATTGTAGACCTCACCGACAGTTCCTTTATGGATTATAAGGTCGATGGCACGACAGTGATCCTCTACATAAAGCCAGTCACGGACATTCTCGCCCT
This sequence comes from uncultured Ruminococcus sp., assembly GCA_964552995.1. GTDB lineage: Bacteria > Bacillota > Clostridia > Oscillospirales > Ruminococcaceae > CAG-115. The sequence continues at coordinate 580 of CAZKJC010000011.1, read as the reverse complement.
TGCCGTAAACCGGCAGCGGCTTGTCGTTCAGCGCATTCGCTATCATCAGCGGAATGAGCTTTTCGGGGAAGTGATAAGGTCCGTAATTATTGGAGCAGCGCGATATCGTCACAGGCAAACCGAATGTCCTGTGATACGCCTGAACCAGCAAGTCCGCGCTCGCTTTTGAAGCTGAGTAGGGAGAGCTGGTGTGAATCGGAGTAGTTTCCGTAAAGAAAAGGTCGGGTCTGTCAAGCGGAAGATCGCCGTAGACCTCGTCGGTGGAGACCTGATGATAGCGCTGAATACCGTACTTGCGGCAAGCGTCCATCATCACCTGCGTTCCCAGAATATTTGTTTTAAGGAACACATCGGGATTTTCAATGGAGCGGTCGACATGGCTCTCCGCCGCAAAGTTCACCACAATATCCGGGTGCTCTTCCTCAAATACCCCGAAAACCGCGTCGCGGTCGGTAATATCCACCTTGCAGAAACGGAAATTCGGGTTATCCATAACCGGCGCAAGAGTTTCCATATTGCCCGCATAGGTCAGGCAGTCCACGCAGATTATTTTATATTCTGGATATTTTTTCAGCATATA
>CAZKJC010000010.1:0-20250 GCA_964552995.1 uncultured Ruminococcus sp. | reverse complement strand
GCTGTGATTTTGCGGAGGCTTGCGGGAAATTCATGCGTGGGCGGGTTGCGGTTCGGATTTGTGCGCCCCTTTGCTGCGTGGGCGGGTTGCGGTTCGGATTTGAATGACCCTTTGACTGCTCAATTTTTGTGTGGCTCTTGGCTGATATTACTAAGGTGGAAAAATTATGTTCAATATTCTTGTCGTTGACGACTACGCTCATATTCGCCGGCTTTACGAATACACTCTTGAAAAAAACGGCTACGTTCCGTTTACCGCCGCCAACGGCAGGGAAGCTCTTGCTCTGATGGAATCCACCCATATCGATCTGGTGGTTCTCGACGTTATGATGCCCACAATGGACGGCTACGACTTCTTGAAAACTATCCGCGACGGCGGCAGCGACATACCCGTGCTCATTATAACCGCCAAGGACAGCGCGGAGGACCTGCGCAAGGCGTTTATGCTGGGCACGGACGACTTTATGGTAAAGCCCGTGGACGAGATCGAAATGCTTCTGCGTATAAAAGCGCTGCTCAGGCGCGCCAAGATAGGCGAGGAGCAGAAGCTGACGGTAGGCGGCACGGAGCTTCTCTACGACTCTTTCACCGTAAAAAGGAACGGCGGGGAGATCACTCTCCCCAAAAAGGAATTTCAGATACTTTTCAAGCTGCTGTCCTTTCCTAATAAGACCTTTACCCGCACCGGACTTATGGAAGAGTTCTGGAGCATGGACAGCGAAAGCGAAGCGCGCACGGTGGACGTTCATATAAACCGTCTGCGCGAAAGATTTAAAGATAATCCCGATTTCTCTATCGTCACCGTAAGAGGGTTGGGATATAAGGCGGTAAGAAATGACTGATCACCGAAATTGACCGAGGAGGGACGTTATGCCTAAATGCTTTGCGAATGATATAAATATCTGGTATGAGGCTTACGGCAAGGGCGATACCATCGTGTATCTGCAATCGGTGCTGGGCGGGATAAACCCGGGGGCGTATTATTTTGCGGGCAGATTATCGGCAAATTTTCGTGTCATTATATGGGACGGTCCGAACTGCGGGCAGTCGGATACGGTGATCAAAAAAACGCCGAGCGAATATCATCTCCACTGCGAATATCTGGCGGCGCTTCTGGACTCTGTCGGCGAACGTTCCGTACACATCGCGGGCTGTTCGGGCGGAGGAGAAATGGGGCTTTTATTTGCGCACCTTTATCCCGACAAAGTGAAAAGTCTTGCGATGTACCGTCCGGCGGATACCTCATGCGGACTTGAACGGGAGCTCATCAAGGCGCGTTATTTTGATATTGCCGAGGCGGCTAAGGTTTCCATGCGCGGAGCGGTCGAATACGGAAAAGACCCGCCGAAAACAAGGTTCGGCAATATCTCGCGCTGGATAGCCGATCTGTATTATAAAGACGGCGAAAAGGTTCTTGCCCGGGATAACGTGGAGTTCTCGGAAATTATTACGGGCTGGGGACGGTGGATGGGCGATCCTATGTTTTACAGAGCTTGTCTGAGTGACGCGGAATTGGCGGAAATAAAAATTCCCGCGCTGATTTTTCCCTGCTCGGACGACTACCACCCCGAAAGACTTGCAATTGATCTGCACAGCAAACTGCCAAATTCTACCTATATACCATCGGAAAAGCACAGAAAGGAAAATGAAATATACGACGCGGACAACGCTGATAATCCTTTCGGAGGATTTGTGGATTTTGTTGACGCTTATCAAGAGTTTATGAGGTGATTTTAGGAGGTGCGCAATGTCGGTCAGCGCGAGCTTGAATGTACGGTTGGGCGAGTATAGAATAATGGATATAGTCGTCGTTTATCTGAAACAAGGGCTGAGCGTTTTTGACCGCGATAACCGCGCGTATATTATCACGTCCGACGATTATGACTGGGATTATTTGTCCGTAACATTTGACGAGCTTGCAGGTATTATCGAGGATAGGGAACGCAGGGGTTCGCCTGTCTGTATCTCCCTTTACGAGAACGGCGAACCGGTCACGAACCTGCTTAAAACCACTCCGAACGAGCTTGGTATCGCCTGCGATATCAATAGAAGAAAGCTTGACGGCGGCGGTCAGCGTCGATATACCGACGTTAATTGGTATATCGAAAAGTTTATCGAGCCGTTGAGAGCGGACGGGTTTGTTATTGAGGGGTTTGAGTTTTGGGAGCTGCAATAAGTAATCGGAGGTCGTTTTCGGGTGAAAAAGAAGATCAATATAAACCGCCTGTTCGGGATAGTAAATCAGTTGGGCATGAAGCTCACTGTCCTCACCTTGCTGATAATTCTGGTGTCGGATATACTGACGTTTACGGCGGCTATCGTTATCGGATTTGTGACGGGCGGTACGAACGACACCACGCAGGTCATCGCTTTGGTAGCGTCCAGCATAATTATCGGCTTTCTGCTGTCGTTTATTGTTGGCAACACCATACTGAAACCGCTTTCGGAGCTTATCAAGGTCACAAAGCGCGTTTCCGAGGGCGATTATACCGCGCGGGTGGAAATGGGTTGGAGCGAGCGCCACACCATCAAGGAGCTTTCCGTGCTGATACGCCGCTTCAACGAAATGGCAAAGGAGCTGCGCAACACCGAGCTTTTCCGCAAGGATTTCATATCCTCTTTTTCGCACGAGTTCAAAACTCCCCTCGCCTCGATACGCGGATTCGCGCGGCAGCTTTACGAGGGCGGGCTCACTCCCGAGCAGCAGCGGGAATTTTCAAAAATAATCCTTGACGAAACGGAGTACCTCTCGGCGCTCTCCGCAAACACTCTGCTTCTCACCAGTCTGGAAAACCGCGACATAGTTTCGGATAAGAAGCGCTTTTCGCTGGACGAGCAGCTCCGCGACTGCATGATAAGGCTTGAGCCGCAGTGGTCGGAAAAAAATATTGAAATAAATATGGAGCAGATGGAGGATATTTCCGTTTACTGGAACGAGCAGCTTCTTGCCCACGTCTGGAATAATCTGTTCGACAACGCCGTAAAATTTACCGATGAGGGCGGCTGCATACGGGTATCCTGCACCCGCGAAAACGGCGGGATAGTTGTCACGGTAGCCGACAATGGCTGCGGCATATCGCCCGAGGCTCTGCCGCATATATTTGATAAGTTCTATCAGGAGGACAGCTCCCACGCCACAAAGGGAAACGGTCTCGGACTGCCGCTGGCGAAAAGGATAGTGGAGCTGTACGGCGGAACGCTCTCCGCCGAAAGCGCCGGAAAAGGCACAACGTTTACCGTCAGGCTGTAAGAGCATAAAGCCAAGTTCCGAAAATCGCCCCGCGAATTTTTTAAATAAAAATGCACAAAAAAATTGCATAAAATTTGTTTAAAAGCGCATAAGGTTTTTTGTGCGAGTTCACTTGAAAAAACGACGTATGTGTGTTATAATTTATATGTAGTATATTATGCCGTTTCGTGACATCTTTTTGTTGCTCGGCAGGAATTAGGAGGACTGTATATGTCAGCTGCTGTTGCTGTAAACGATTCCTCAAGTGGAAAAACACCGATCAACAAGATAGTATCTGTTGGATTGATGGTTTTCGGTTTGATCGAGGCTGTCGTTGCTTATTTCCTGGTAATAAATCCGCTGTATATCAAGCCGGTTTATGCTCAGGCGGACGCTTACAACGCAAGCGGGGTAACCTGTATAGTTAAATTCTTCGGAAAAACGTTCGCTTCCGCGGACGAGACGGCGAATAATCAGGTCATTCTGTCGCTCGTATCTACGGTTATAAATATCGTTATTATTTATCTTATCTTTACGGGTGCGCTTATTCTTCTGGCGTTCTTCTTCAATAAGGGCTACGCCTTCGCAAAGACCTATCTTATCGCTATTTTTGGCGTAAAGGCGCTTATCGGTATCTCTCCGCTTATGGTTCCCTTTACCAATATCAGAAATTCCATGAGGATATTCGGTATTGCGGACGCGGTCATCTGTATCGCTTTGTGCGCGTATTTTGTATATGTGAACGCGTTGGAATACGCGGACGATATGCTTATGAACACCGATGAGATCGCAGCTATGAAAAAGCGCGGTATCCAGAGCGGTATCATGTTCGCGCTGCTTGCGCTGTCAATGATCTTTGAGGGTCAGGCTATGAGCGCTCTCGGCGGCGGCAACTGGTCGATAGCTCTCGGCTGGCTGGAGCAGACCCAGGTTCAGCAGGGGCTCGTTCCCATGGCGTTGGTTTCTGTGGGACTTATCGCAGCGGTAACTCATGTGCGCGGCGGCGAGTGGGGCAATTTCTACTTTTTCTCATTCGGACTCGCGGCAGCGGTTTCAAATATCATCGGCGTTATCAATAGGTTCAGAGCCGGCGGCAAGTTCGGTACAAGAACGGTATTCCTTATTCTCGCGCTTGTGGGTACCTTGGCGCTCACCGCGTTTGTTGGAAAGGGCGTTATCAAAAAGATCATTCCCAAGATCACTCCCGACGACAAAAAGGCGGCGATCTCGTTGCTCATTTCCGCGGGTTCGGTCCTGCTTTGCTTCATACTGACTATCGTTGCGGTTACCATGTGGGATAAGCTGCTTTACGGCGGCGTAAACCTGGGCGCTATGGACTATATGTACTATATACTTTACGGCGGTATCACGATGTTCCTGCTTACGTCCATGCTGGGCGGCTTCGGCTTTACGAAATTCGGCACACTGGCGCTGTTCCTTGTAGTGCTCGCTTCGGATTTCGAGTGCATATTTGAAGTGTTTAACGCAAGAAACAACTATATCGCTTTTTATGAGGGTATGGTAGGCTACAACTACATAATCGCGGCTGTTATATTTATCCTGGCGGTGGTGAGCTGCTTCGGCATTATCCCGCTGTTTGTGGTCAAGGACGTTGAAAGCTATATGTACAATAAGAGATTTGAATAACAGTAAATCCCCCGCAGTATTCTGCGGGGGATTTTAATCGCCGAATTATGAGTGTAAGTATTTTAGGGGAGATCACAAGACGATCTCCCCCGAAATTATTTTATTCAGTAAGTCCGTGAAGCTCTCGGCGACCGGCGACCGGCGAAGCCTACACAGATCGACAAACTCTATTGCCTTTGTCAATCTCCGGTAGAATCTCTCAGAATAAGCGAATGCGGCAGCATATAGGTCGTGGCGTCGGGCGAACCGTTTTTGATATTGCCGATCAGCTTTTCAATGACCGTTTTACCCTGAAGATAGCAGGGCTGCTCGACAGTGGACAAGCGCGGTATGAACATATGCGAATAGGCGATATTGTCAAAGCCGAAAAACAACACGTCCTTTCCCACCTTGATGTTGTTCTGTATAGCGTAGGTCATCGCTCCGATGGCGATCGTGTCCGATATGGAGAATATCGCGTCGGGCTTTACCGACTGCCGCATAAGATGTTCACAGCCCTTTGTTCCCGTGTCTACGCCGTAATCCCCATAGTATATAAGGCTCTCGTCCACCGCAATACCCGCAGTCTCCAGCGCTCTTCTGTACCCGCGCTCACGGTCAATGGAGGACTGCGTGCGTATATGTGTGGTGATAAGCCCGACGCGTTTGCAGCCCTTGCCTATAAGGTAGCTGGTAGCGTCAAATCCCGCGCGTTCGTTGTCAATGGTAACACAGAGGATATCGCAGCCCTCCATGCGCTCAAGGCACAGCGCGAGGTGGTACTTCTTCGCCAGCCCCGAGATCGTAGCGTTATCCAGCTTCGGCGCGAGCAATACCGCTCCGTCCACCGCCTTTGAGAACAGCATTCCCAGCAGGTGCATTTCGTGCTCCGGATCGTCGCGGGTTGTGGCTATCAGAATATCGTAGCCGTCGACGTATGCCGCGTCCTGCATACCTCTCAGCACCTCGGAATAGAAGCTCTGCTCCGTTGATGCGATTATTGCGAGAATGCGCTTTGTTTCGCTTTTGCGCAGATCGCGGCCAAGGAAGTTCGGGCTGTATCCCAGTTCCTCTACGGCGCGGTTTACCGCCTGCACCGCCTCCTCGGAAACGTTGGTCTTTTTATTCAGCACCCTCGATACGGTGGCGACCGAAACGTTGGCAGCCTTAGCCACATCTTTGATCGTAATATTCACACAGCTCACTTCCTCCGCGAAAATTTGGTTTATATTTATATAATACACCATTAGTTAAACGATTTCAATAGGCAATTTGTACAAAGAGAAAAGGGGAATATTGTATGCAATTATTATCTAAAATTAAATGCGGTATTGCTTTGCGGCAGTATGGCGGTTTTATTTGACCGGTTTAGGGCAAACCCCGTTTTCTATACAATAAACTAAAATTATACATATTTTTTGTGCACAGTGCAACAAAATCACAAATTATTTGGTAATGCTCTTGTAAAATTGCCGAAAATGTGTTACAATTATTGTAGGGATATATTCCCTGCGGAGAATATTCCGAAATAAATTTTGGAGGAAGTTTTTATGAAGGTTACTATTACCGCCAAGAAGATCAATATTTCCCAGGCATTCACAGACTACGCGGAGCAGAAGCTGAGCGCCAAGCTCGACCGCTTTTTCCCCGATGAGGCGGACGCCAAAATAACGCTGGCAGAGCGCCGCGATATGATCATTCTGGAGCTTACCGTTAAATATAACGGAATTATATACCGCGCCGAGCAGACCGCAAAGGACAAGAACGACGCGCTTGACGTTACCGTTGACCGTATTATCCGCCAGATCAGAAAGCAGAAAACAAAGGTTGAAAAGCGCCTGCGCGCCGACGCGTTCGCGGGTCTTGAGCCCGAGGCTGAGCCGGAGGAGGACGCATACGAGGTCATCCGCTACAAGTATTTCAAGCTCTCCCCGATGTCGGTCGACGACGCCATATTGCAGATGAACCTGCTCGGACACAGCTTTTTCATGTTCAAAAATTCCGAGACTGACCGCGTGAACGTTGTTTATATGCGCGAGGAGGGCAACTACGCAGTGCTGGTTCCCGAGGACGAATAATCTAAATTGTTTGACCTCGGGCTTATGTCCGAGGTCAATTATTCGGGGGGATAATAGGAGCTTTTCCTTGAGTCACGATTTGACCTTGCGTTTCCGGTCAAATGCATTAAATAAATACCTGTTTTTAGAACCGAGTATAGTTCTATACAAATCGGAATTTGTGGCAGACGGAAGTGCAAAGGTGAAGAATAGATCAGGAGAATATATGGATATATCATATGCTTTGGGAAATGAAAAGTTTAATTATAGAGTTTGTGCCATGATCATCTCCGATAACAAAATTCTTGCAATGCATGATGAGCGCTCCCCATACTATTATTTACCGGGTGGCAGAGTTCAACTGGGCGAGACTGCGGAATGTGCGGTTATTCGTGAGGTTGAGGAAGAACTGAACGTCTCTCCTGAAATTATTCGTCCTTTATGGATGAACCAGAGTTTTTTCACTGAGGATGTCGATAAACTGAATTATCATGAAATATGTATTTATTTTTTGATGGATATTTCAAAAACTAAGCTTTTAGAAAAAGGGGAACGGTTTACCCTTCAGGAAGGTCGCCATATACATGACTTTGAATGGCTTCCTTTTGAACGCTTATCTAATGAATATTTTTACCCAATATTCTTGAAAACTGATATTTTCAATCTTCCGGAGCAATTCACAATCAGAACCGAATATGAATGATCATGTAGATCGGAAGTTTTGGAAGTAATGATTATGAGAGCGCCGTTCAATTATTCGGGGGGATAAATGGAAAAGATCAACTATCAGAAGCGCCTTGACAAGCTGATCGAGGGCTTGGGCGGCAAGCTCCCGACGCTTCTTCTTCACAGCTGCTGCGCGCCCTGCTCCAGCTATTGCATTGAATATCTTTCGCAGTATTTCCGCATAACGCTTTTGTACTACAATCCGAACATTTCTCCCGCGGAGGAGTTCGCCAAACGTTCCGCGGAGCTGGAGCGCCTTGTGCGGGAAATGCCGCTGAAAAATCCCGTCGAGGTCGTTATCGACAGATACGACCCCGCGGAGTTCCTTAACGCGGTAAAGGGGCTTGAGAATATCCCCGAGGGCGGGGAAAGGTGCTTCAAATGCTATCGGCTGCGTCTGGAGCGCACCGCGCAATATGCTGCCGCGGGCGGGTTTGATTACTTTTGCTCCACGCTTTCCATCAGCCCCCGCAAAAACTGCGGCAGGCTGAACGATATCGGCGAGGAGCTTTCCGATATATATTCGGTCGGGCATCTTCCCAATGACTTTAAAAAGCGGAACGGCTTTAAGCGCTCCGTGGAGCTTTCGGAGCAATACGGGCTTTATCGGCAGAATTACTGCGGCTGCGCCTTTTCAAAGGCGGAGAGCGAGACCAGAAAATAACAGCGCGAGGCGGATTTCCCGCTTCGCGCTGTATTTTTCGCGTTATAATTTCGCGTTTTTATCCCGCTGCTCTACCGCCAGCCTGTCGCAGCGTTCGTTTTCGGCGTGTCCCGCGTGACCCTTTATCCAGCAGAACTCCGCGTCGTGCTGCTCCAGCAGCTCCAGCAGCCTGCCCCAGAGGTCGGGATTGAGCGCGGGCTTGCCGTCGCTTTTCTTCCACCCGCGCTTGCGCCAGCCGACCGCCCAGCCCTTGCTGATACCGTCCACAACATATTTGCTGTCGGTGGTTATCTTTACCTTGCAGGGATATTTAAGCGCCTCCAGCGCGTTTATTACCCCAAGCAGCTCCATGCGGTTGTTGGTGGTGTGCGGCTCGCCGCCGCTCAGCTCGCGCTCCTTGCCGCAGCACCTCAGTATAGCTCCCCAGCCCCCGGGACCAGGGTTGCCGCTGCACGCGCCGTCCGAGAATATCTCAACAAATTTCTTTTCCATGTGTCCATTCTCTCCCATAAAAACAGCCCCCGAGAATATCGAGGGCTGCATGGATCAGTTAGCCAGACCTGCTCTTTCAATACCTTCCGTGAAGTATCTTTGCAGGAAGATGTACATGATGACGATAGGAGTTATCGCAAGCAGACAGCCTGCCTCCATCCATACCACAAAGTCGACAGCGTTGCCGACCTCGCCGGTCAGGTACAGCGAAACTGTGTTGGCGATGCCTTCTATCTTCAGCGAGATCGTATTGCCGGTGCTGAAGTACATCGAGCTTACATAGTAGTCATTCCAGTACCATACGATCGAGAAGATAAATACCGTCAGGAATGAGCTTGCCGCGTTGGGGACCATTACGCTTATGAACGTCTTGAACGGACCGCAGCCGTCGAGGTACGCAGCGTCCTCAAGCTCCTTGGGAAGCCCTCTGAAGAACTGTCTGAACAGGTAAATGAACAGACCCGCTCTTATACCGTTACAGAACAGCGCGGGGATATACATCGCGAAATTCGTGTTTGTAAGGGTCAGCGTTTCACCGAATGCCGCGTTGAACAGCCCGAAGATATCGAAGTATCTGAACTGCATGTACTGCGGGATCAGTATGATCTGGATCGGTACGATGATCTGAAGCAGAACGATGCCGAACAGCAGCCCCTTGCCCTTGAACTTGAATCTCGCGAATCCGTAGCCTGTCAGCGCGCAGGTACCTACCTGTAATACCGACGAAACGATGTTCAGCACCAGGGTGCTCCACAGCGCTTTCGGATACTCGATAGCCTTCCAGACCTCTACAAAGTTCTCAAAGCGGACCGTTTTGGGGATCCACATAACCGAGGGGTCATTCATCTCAACCTGCGGACGCAGGGACGTTGAGATCATGTACAGTATAGGGTACAGAATTACGAACGACAGACCGAAGATGATAACAAAACGGAAAAAAGGCCATACATAGCTGCCTATTCTGCGCCAGAAGATGTACTTGTAGTGCTTTTTCTCCTTGGTCGTGTAATGTCTGTAATTGCGGATTATCTCGAAATTCGTCACGCGGTAGTCGGACTTTTTCTTCTTGCCCTTGCTCCCGCTGGTCGGAGCAGCCACGGCTGCTCCCGCGTTGATGTCGGCGATGGTTTCCGCAATGTTCTCTGTTACGTTTTCAGCAGGCTGATTAGCAACATTGTTTAAATTGTTATCTGTCACTTCTCTAACCTCCTTATTCATTCTCGTAATAAACAAATCTGGTTATTATCAGGCAGACAATGCCCAGTATCGCGCCAATGATCGCAAAGTATATCCATGCCAACGCCGCCGCGTAGCCGTGTTCCCAAGCTTGAGACTGCTGAAGAACGTATGCCATGACCTGGTTGTCTGTCGAAACAAAGGCGTCTATGATCGTGTAAACCAGGTTTGCCACGATCATCGGGCTGATGATCGGGAACGTGATCTTCCAGAAGAACTCCCACGCGGTCGCGCCCTCCATATTAGCCGCTTCCTTTGCGGACGGCGGGATATTTTGCAGCGCGGACAGGAATATCAGTATCTGGATACCCGAGTTCCATACAAGGTTAAGAACGTTGGAGGTTATCGTTTCGATAAATTCCGTAAATTGCTGATTTATGTTGTATATTCCTATAAACTCCATCAGCTCCGAAACAAGGTCGGTCTTGAACAGCGAGCTGAACTGCGCCGCGTCGGAAACGCCCTGGGAAGCCATATCACCGTTGATGACGGAGATAACGGGACCCGTAGCGATAAGCACGGGCAGGAAGAAGATCGCTCTCGCGAGAGTCCTTCCTCTGAACTTCTGATTCAAAATAACCGCAATAAACAGCGAGAATATCAGAATTACGACCGCCTGCGGCAGTATCTCCGCCAGCGAACCCGTCAGGTACGGTACGAAGTTAGTATCGATTGTGAAAGCTCTTCTGAAGTTATAGAAGTTGTTCCACTCGGTGTAGATACCCGCGCTGGTCATACCCTGGAGCAGCGCCTCCGATTTATCAAGCAGCTTGGTGTCGCAAAGCGAGTACCAGAGGGACGTGATAACGGGTATTATGAACAGCCAGATCGTGCCGACAGCCCACAGCGCTATGAAGCCATAGCCGTAAAGATTTTTCTTCTTTTCATAGGGTATCTTGTTGGTCTTGATCTTGAGCTGTGCTTTTTCGCCGCCTTTTCTGCGTATGTCCACCTCTTCGTTGGAGGCGTTGAACGCCGCGGCAGCCGCCGTATTATGCGCGGATACCTTAGGCGCTGCCTTGGGAGCTTCCTCCTGTACAGTCTCCTCGGTCTTTACCGCCTCGGTTGGAGCCGCTATTGCTTCGGCAGCGACTTCCTCGGTCTTGCCGAGATTCTTTTCGTCACTCATCAATAGTTCGCTCCTTTCCATCCAAATTCTGTGAGATCTCTTTCGGTGCCGTTGACCGAGATCGTGAGTCTGTCAAGGTCAGCTTCGATAACCGTACCGTTGCTGAATGTGGTTCTTACCACGTCCTCCGAAACGTACTCGAAATCCGTTATCGTCGCCTCGGAAACTCCGGATACGATATCCTTGCACACCTTGTATTCCGCAGCCGCTATGTCAAGCCAGCCCTCATAGTGTGAGTAGAACAGCGTTTCATATGAGCAGTCCGTGAAGGTGTTGGGGTTCTCGTACATTACCTCGTAATGAACGGGAGTACCCGTCGCGACAGAGAGCAGGAACAGCTCGTCTGCGCTGGAGCTTGCGTTCTTCGCCTTTGTGGTGTAGGGGATATATCCGTGGATCACCATCTCGTAAAGCGGGATATCGTAATCATACAGATCGAAGTTGCTGCTGTAAAGCGGAACGTCTCTTATCATATCCACATAGGGCAGCGCGAAATCGTTGCAGGCACTTGCCACAAAGGTCATGCCGCTGTTGTTTATCATCTGGTAGCAGCTCTTAAGATTCTCCAATGCCTGCTGTCTGGAGGTATTTCTCTTGGTGTTGGAGGTAAAGTCGCTGTAAAGCATGTTCGTGCCCTCAGCCACCGCGATGGCGCTCATGCTGCTCTTTCCGTAGCTGGAGATGATCTCGCCGTAAACCTTTTCGTAGTAAGCCGGCGTGAGTATATACCAGCTGCTTCTGGTGTCATGAGGAGTGCCGAAGGCTTTCTCATAAACGCCCTGAGTTGCATATGCCTTTGTAACGCCTATAACCGAAGCGCCCGTCTTGGAGTAGCCGTTGCCGCTTCTCTCGTAGTTCATCAGGTCAACGCTGGGAGCAAAGACAGCGTCTATGCTCTCAAGATATTTCCTGAGATTTTCAAACTTATCCTTACCGCCGAGGACGCTTGCGTAGTCGACCGAGTTGGATATCTTGCTCGTTATGCCCGCCTTATTGAAGTCCTCATAAGTAACTACCATATCCGCCACGCCGCGTTCGTTCAGCGCGCGCACTATCTCCTCTGCCTGCTCGTATGTAGTCGCCGTCGTCTGGAGATTTACGGGGAAGCCCGCAACCGAGCGCTCCTTTACCGTGCCGCCGAAAAGATCGAGGTAGAAATGCGCGTCGTCCGAGGTAGTCTTTTTGGTCAGACCCTTTTCGTCCACAAGATACTTCTGATATCTCAGGGCGATATCCACATAGCTAACATCTTCCTTAGCGAGGGGATAGTATCTTACCGTCATACGCGGCTCGGGAACCTTGTTCTGCTGATAAGCCTTAAGCGCGGAAGCGTTGCTGCCGCCCATATAATAGCTGTCGGTAGAACGCAGCGCAAAATTGAACCACGCCGAGTTATAGCCCGTAGCTCTCGGACCGCGCGCGATGCTCGCGTTTGCGGTCGCGTAAGCCGAACCCTCCGTCGCTACCAGCAGCAGCGCGTTGTCCTCCTTGACAAGACCCATTATCGGCAGGTATGCCTGCTCGGTCTTTTTGGGAGCCATATCCTGGCTTATCGCCAAATCTCTGCCGTAAAGCTGCTGAGAATAGCTCGAAGCGCCGGTTCTTCCGTTGTTAAAGTTGATGATCGCACCGGAGCCGTCGGGAGTAACTATGTAGCCCTCCTCGTCCAGTCCGCCCGCGCCCAGATCCTGGAACAGTCCGATATTCACTATCGAACGTGAGCTGTCCATGATCTTATCGGGCTCGTTGATCTCCACTTCGTATATCTCATCAGCTAATATGGATATCTCGAAGTAATCGTCATTAAGTGTTACCGTGTAGGGAACCGTAATGCCCTCGCGGCTGAAATTGACCGTAGCCTTGAACCCGTTTCCGAGGTTCTCGATCGTCGTTGTGCCGTTGGCAGCCGAGCGCAGCAGCGTGTTAGCCGCGTCCGTATCCGTTACCATTACCGAGTTGATCACCAGCGAGGATTTCAGCTCGTTCTTTTTGGTATTATTGGAGCCTACCACGGGGTCGTTGTCGGAGTTATAGGGATTGCTCCACCAGTAGTAGCCGCTCGCCAGATTCTCGACAGCGAAAACGCCCGTTTCCCTGTTTACATAAAGAGCAAGGCTGCTTGTTCGCGCGCATTCCTCCATTGCCGCCAGGGCTTCCTCCTCGGTTATGTCCGCGGCGGGAGCCTCCTCCTCGGGAGCTTCGTCCTCTGCGGGGACCTCCTCGGGCGTCTCCGCCTCGGAGGTGTCCACAGGATCGGCAATTTCAGCGGTTTCTGACCATGCAACGCTCTGGCTTGCCGTCAGCGCCATTGCTGCGCAAAGCGCCGCGGCAAGTATTTTCTTGCGAAATTTAAGCATTTTTACACCACCATTTTCAATATTCAATGCCATTAGTTATATCGTTCGCGTATCCCGGCACGCCGGAATAGCAGCGTATCATTTGGTTCTGAGCTTTGCCATCTCTTTCTTGAGCTGATGCTTTTCAAAGAGCGTGTATGCTGTAACTACGATCGCCACAAGCAGCGCAAGAGCGCCTATAAAGATAAGTATAAGCGTTGTCGGCTCCAGGTTGGAGAATCTGTAGAGCAGCTCCGTATAGATAGAGTATACGAAAACATATACCTGCTGGAAAAGCGAAACCAACAGTACCAGCAAGATTATGATGATAACCATCGCGAAGATCGTTATTATCATAAAGAGCAGGGTTTTGGGGATTGAATACTGGTGTACCGTCCTCATGCCCGAGATCAGCAGTATTACCGTCCACAGGATCGTGAGGTAGGACACGAATGTGATAAAGGCGGACTCGGTTCTGAGCAGGCAGTTGGAAAGGATAATATTGATAACCTTTCCTATGATGAACGGAACGAGAGCATACGCGGTGTTTACGCAGATGTTCTTCATTGTTCCCTCACCGTCGAACAGCGTGCAAAGCGCCCAGTTACCCACTACCCATGTAAAGAACAGAACTATCGTCTGGATCACAATAGGTACTACGTTGAAAATCTTAACATCCGAAAAGTCGAAAAGGAAGCCTGTCATAAGCTGTTCGCAGACGCTGACGATAAAGAACAGCGCTACGATGACCAATGCGACCTTCATGTTATATGCTTTCTTCCATCTGAGGTCCTCATAGCCTTCAAAAGGATGACGCATGACGTAGAACGGCCATTTCCAAGCCGGTAAATCCAAATCAAATCTCATGGCTTACTCCTCCTTTTTCTGCTGTTCTCTCAGAAGCTTGTCGGCAGCGGCTCTCTTCTTTGCGCGCTGACGTCCGCGAATGCTTGAGATCACGTAGATCGCCGCCAGCAGGAGAATTATGATCACTGCGAAAAGCGTGAAGTTTTCTCTGATGAACGCCATTCTCCAACCCTTGAAGGCTTCGTTATAGCCCATTCTGGAGTTGTAGTAGAAGTAATCCATAGCCGTCTCGAAATCGTTCTGATTGAGATAAGCGTTTCCGAGACCGACATATGCCAGCCAGTAGTTGGAGTCGCGGCGGCGAACCTCGTTCCAGGGCTCTACCGAGGCCTCATACTTACCGGTGTTGAAGAGCGTTATCGCCTCATGCACGATTGCGCCGAACTCCGTGCGCCCGAATACCGTTACGCTGTTTTTACGTCCGTCGAGTACGAAAACGTTGTTCCCGAGGCTCTCTACCGCGTTTACCGTGGTGAAGGTACCCTTTTGAGAACCTGTTCCGCCGAAGATGAACAGCAGGTCGCACTCGTCGCTGTACTGGAATATACGTCCCGTTTCCAGGTCGAGCAGATTGATTACGCCGTTATCGCCGATATCAACGTCCGTGATACGCGATGAATAGGTCTTTCCTCTGTAATATTTTGTAAGGAAGTCGCCGAAGGTATAATCATCATAGCCGAGGTTTACGAATATGTTCGTACCCGCGGAATTCAGCTTCTTAAGAATATCGGTATCCGAATTCTTGGTTTCCGTTACGGTATAAATGAAGTTATCTTCATCGATATCAAAATTGGATATCTCTACAGGAACGTTTCTTCTCATTCTCATGATCTGCTCACGGTTGAAAATGAGCTTCCAGAAAGCGTTCATAAGAACCTCGCCGGTTCTCTCGACACGGTTCGCGCCGAAGTAGCCGTTGAAGTCGCCCTCACGCGCGAACACGATCGCGCCCTTTGTCGTGGAGTCGATAACCACATAAACATTCTTAGCCGCGTCTACAAGCACCTTTGAGGGGTTGAAGGTCTGCGTCTGGTCAAAGACCTCCTCCTCGGGACGGGTATAAACCGCCACGAGCCTGCCGTAGCCGATCCCGTTTGAGTCCTTTTCCGCATAGAAGGCAACCACTCTTTCGTTCTCGTTGTCCGCGACATATATCATATCGTCGTCGTCAACGAAAACTCCCGTCGGACCCTTGAAGTAGATGCTGGTCTCCTTTGCGTATCTTGACTCGTCAAGCTCTCCCGAGCTTACCTTGCTCTCTTTCCTCCTGAGCCAGTCGCCCAGCTCGGAAAAATCAAGGTATTCTATCGAATTCAGCAAATTGAATTGGCTGTCGGTTATTACTATACGCCCTTTCATGCTTGAATTGAGCGTGCCGGAATAAGCCGTATCCGCTATATAGATCTCTTCTTTTTCCGAAACAAACATATCCGACGGCGTGTTCAGATCGCCGCAGCCGATATCCGTACCCGTTACGACCTTTTCCACAACATAGCCGTTCTGCGAGGGAATAGGATCGCCGTACCAGTCGTAGTTGTAGCCGTCATAAGGCTCATCAGCGGCAGCGCTCGTGCATAGCATAGCCGCCGCCATAATGACGGAAACGGCGCAGGCAGCGATGCGTTTGATTGATGGCACTGTAATCATCCTTTCGTTATGTATTTTTTCAGTTATCCCGCGCGGAACGCTTCGGGGATATCCCGCCGCGTCCCGTCCGCGGACTTCGCGTTTTTCGGATCAGTCCTTAAGTCCCGAGTGAGCCATCGTTTCGACAACGTTGCTCTGGAGGATAAGGAACAGTATCATAGGCGGCAGCATCAGTATAACGACCGTCGCCGACGATACGCCCGTTCTGGCGATACCCGAAGCCGCGATCTGCTGCATAACGATAGGAATTGGCTTCAACTGCTCGCTGTATACGAATAAGTAACCCGTGATCTGCCACGCGCCCTGGAAAGCGAATATCATCAGCGTGAGCCAGGCGGGCTTAACGTTGGGCATTACTATCTGCCAGCATATTCTCATATGGCTTGCGCCGTCCAGCTTTGCCGCCTCGATCATACTCTCGGGAATCTGACCCATAAACTGACGCATCAGGAACAGACCCATTGCCGTCGCGATATAGGGGAGCGTTATAGCAAAGTAGGTATCGATCATTCCCAGCACTGCCATAACGATGTACTGAACGATGTAGGTTACCGAGGAGGTAAACAGCAGCGCGACCTCTATGATCTTGTTCATAGCCTTGACGCCCGGCGCCTTTACCTTTGCGAGCACGTATGCCGCCGACGAGGACAGCAGAAGCTGCGCCACCGTAACTACCACGGAAACGAGCACCGAGTTGAAAACGTATCTTGAGAAAGGAACGTCCAGAGCGCCCGCCACCTTAAGCATATCCTCGAAGTTCAGCGAGGTGGGGTTCTGTACATAAAGCTTGGGCGGGAACACGAACAGCTCCTCAACCGGCTTTATGGACTGGATAAACGAGAAATAGATAGGGAACAGCATAAACAGACCGACGAGCACCAGCAGGATAAATATCGCTATATCTCCGCCGCGGGAGCCGCCCCACTTTTTTCTTTTCTTAATTATGCGCATCTCCTGTCCCTCCTTATGTATCCAGAATTCCGCTCATTGCTTTGCGGATAACGTTGTTTACGACAAGCATTACGAGGAACAGCACGAAGCATATCGCGCAGGCATAACCCATCTCGTATCTGATGGAGCCGTAGTCGAAAGCGTGCGTCATGATGGTGTGCGCCGCGTAATCGGTTGAGGGGAACGCGGTCAGGAAACGACCGATATCACCCGCCGTGAAGGAGGAGGTGATCTGCATTACCGCCGCGAACAGCAGCTGCGGTCCCATTGAGGGAATGGTTATGTAGATAAGCTCCTGGAATCGGTTCTTGATACCCTCGATAGCGCCCGCCTCGTATCCGGACTTGTCGATACCCTGGAGTCCCGCTCTCAGCGCGAGGAAGCCTGCGCCGAGCGACATCCACATCTGTACGATGATAACGCACATAAGAATGTAGCGCGAGTCCGTCAGCCACTGCTGAGCGCCCTTGATAATACCGAGGTTCAGCAGCACGGAGTTGAGGAAGCCGTAGGTATCGCCCGAGAAGATGAGCTGCCATGTGGCGTAGATGTTACCCGCCAGCGTCGGCGCGTAGAAAACGTAGGTAAATACAGTTTTCAGCGGACCGGGCATCTCATTTATCAGCCACGCGAGCAGGAAGCAGGCAATGTAGCTCAAGGGGCCTGTGATTATCGCGAACACCAGCGTATTCTGGATAGCGATAAGGAAAACGTCGTCCGCCAGGAACAGAGTGTAGAAGTTGCTTAACCCCGTCCACTGGGGGAACTGTACCATGTTGAAGTTCGTGAAGCCGATAGGGAGCGAGATCAAAACCGGAATCCCCGTAAAGACTACGAACAGTAAGAAGAATGGGAGCGCTAAGACGTAGGCACTGCCGTTCTTTTTCATTTCACGCATCGTATAGCGAAACTTGCTGTCTTCGATATACTGCGATTTTTCTTTACCGAACAAACTGATTCCTCCTAATATTTATTCGGAGAGCGTGGCTCTCCCGCCTTGCAGTCATTATTCCTCCGTATAGAAGCCAAGCTCCGTCAGCTTTCTTACGATCTCGTTGTTGATGTCTCTGTTGTAGGAAGCAAGCTGGAGTCTGGGGTCTCTCTGATTGTTTACGACCGCTCTGAACGCGTTGTAAACGTTACGGGTCACCGCATAGGAAGCGGGGATTATCGGAACCTCGCGCAGATTAGCCATCTGGTCGGATATTTTGTTGTACTCCGCCGTAGACCAGTTCATCTTTTCGAGCGCTTCGAGGTTAGCGGTCGCATAGCGTCCCATCGGGCCCATGATAGCCTCGATAGTTCTGCCGTACTCGACCTGAATATCGGTAGAGGTGAACCACTTGATGAAATCCCATGCCGCCTCGGGGTTAGTGCAGCTCTTGAATATGACCGCGCCGGAAGAACCGGAGTTGGAGGTATAGTCAAGTATCCGGTTGCCGCTCTCGTCCGTTCTGTAAGAGCCGGGAACGTGAGTGAAGTCCCACAGACCCTTGATCTCGGGCGCCGCAACGGTAAGCTGCGTATAGAAGGTAGCGTAGTTCTGGATAAGGATAGGCATCTCACCTGTTCTGAAACGTGAGAAACCGTCATAGGTCTGGTCAAAGTCGTAAATGGTGTAGAACTTTGTCCACTGTGTGAATGCCTCGACCGCCGCTTCGGTATCGAAGGTGGTCGCGGTGTAGTTGTCATTGTAGAAGCTCTGTCCTGTCTGAAGCATCAGCAGAACGAAGGTGTTGCCCGCGTCGAATACCTGCGAGGAAACGTTCGAGGGCAGTATCAGACCGACTTCAAGATATTTTCTCTGGAGGTCGGGCAGCATGTCTATCAGCGCGTCCCAGCTCTCGGGCGGCTCGTCGTAGCCGAGCTCCTCAAGAACGTCGGTGCGGTAGAACATCATCGGGAAATTCTCGTCCAGCGGCAGCGCGTAATATCCGCCGTTGAACTCATACAACGTCATTACATCGGGGGAGAACCGCTGAGAGATGGTGTTGAAGTCGGGATTTGCCGAAAGCTCGACAAGCAGACCTCTCGAAGCGCACACAACGGGGAAGTCGCCGCCGCTGAACAGCGCTACCTCGGGACCCTTGCCCGCCAGAGTCGCCTCAAGTATCGCGCCCTGTACCAGGCTTATTGCCGCCTGGGTGGTGTGGTCGGGGTTATACTGGTTAGCCACCAGCTCGCTTACTACGGTCGCCTGATCACGTCCGAGCGAGACCCATACGTTGAGCGCCTGCGAGGTGGATTCGGAGATCGAGGTATAGTCCTCAAAGAAGGAGCCTATGAAGCCCTCAAATCCGAAAGCAAACGCCTTGAAGAAATTGCTCTTGTTATCCTTGAATTTGTCGTGAACCGTCTTTACTTCGATATAGTCGATCTCCAGCGGCTGATCGCGGTAGTCGCGCATCCACGCGGAGACCGCCGTGATCTGGTCACGGATACTGTCGATCATGGTCGGGATATCGTCCGGCTCGTCAACGGCGAGCTGAAGAATGATCGCCATCGTCTGGAGCGCCGCAGCCTCGGAGCCCTGACCCGTCAGAGCCTCGATGCTCGCCTTCTCGGCGTAGAGCTGATCGATGGTGCTCTGGAATACGTCCAGCAGCTCGGGGATCTGTATGTCGAGGTAGTAGTCGTTATACTCATCGGGGCTGGGACCCGTGATCATCAGTATACGTCTGCGGTAGTAGTTCATGTTATACACGAGGTCGTCAAGTCGCTGCATGACCTCGCCGATATCGCCGGGGATCGCCTCGAGAGCGATCGTGTTCGTGCCGGCGTTAAGGTGAACGTAGAGATCGTCGCCGTTTTCGTCAACGAGATTTACGTTCTGCCATTTTGAGTTGTACTGAATTTTTACATCGTCAAGCTCTGCGCAGGGAACGACGCCGTTGATATAAACGCGTCTGTTGGAGAAGAATCCGCGCATTGTATTCTGACGAACGCGGAAGTTGAGGTTATACCAACCGTCCGCAGGGACATCAACGTTCCATACGACCGTCTGAGTAGCCTTATCCCACGTATCCGCGCCCAGCGTATTGTAACGCTTATAAACGGCGTGAGAGGGGCTTACGGTGTAATCGGTCCTGTCAAAGGTAGGGTAAAGTGTGGAGGCGGTGGTATACGCGGGAGTCTCCGCCTCAATAAGTATCGCCTCGTTCTGGGACAGAGCGGGAGTGTTCTCTATCTCTTCGGCGGAGGGCTTGATATCCGCGTAGGAGGGCAGCGCCTCGGTATTGTAGAAGCGGATATTCTTCATGTAGAAATTGGTCTTTACGCCGCTGAGTGTCA
>CAZKJC010000009.1:0-20322 GCA_964552995.1 uncultured Ruminococcus sp. | reverse complement strand
ATACAGTCACCCGCTTTGACGCCGCGATGAAAAATGTCGGCGGCTGTCACGCATGCGAAACATGCTTCAAAACCGGCAAAGCCTGTTCCTTTGACGATGACTTCAACACAATAACCGAGGATATTCTGGCGGCGGACGCGATAGTATTCACTATGCCGGTATACTGGTACTCGATCCCCGCGCAGATCAAGGGCGTTATCGACAGGCTGTTCAGCTTTGTGGTGGGCGGCAGGGATATTGCGGGAAAGGAATGCGCCCTGATCGCTTGCTGCGAGGAGGACGATATGTCCGTCATGGACGGCGTTCGCGTTCCGATAGAGCGTTCCGCGGCGCTGCTGAAATGGAAAATGGCGGGCGAGGTCCTGATCCCGGGAGTGCTGAACGTCGGCGATATCGAAAAGACCGACGGCTGCAAGCAGGCTGCCGAACTGGCGGATAAGCTCTAAGAGAAAATCGGAATTAAAAAACCTGCTTCGGAACCGCAAAGTTCCGAAGCAGGTTTCAGCTTGTATAAAAAGTTTAGCAACATAGAGCCCACGCATTAAAGGGCATAAAAAAACGATCCGCAAAATCCCACCGCATCAGAATTTCAAAAAGGTCGAGTTTGCCGAATGGCAAACGATGACCGGTTTCCGCAATCGACCGCAGGGAATGAGCGAAGCGAATGACCGAGGATCGCTTGCGGAAATTTTGAAATTCTTTTAAATCATTTGCTTCTCGTCAACACTTTATATACAGACTGAAACCTGCTTCGGAACCGCAAAGTTCCGAAGCAGGTTTTTTGTATTACACTGATCAAATTTATCGGAAGATCATTCTTAAATAGTTGTACAAATGCGGAGTAACGCTGCTCGCGTCGTGTCCCGTCGACGACATCGTATGCCAAAGATGCTCAACGCCGTTTTGGGTGAAAATGCTTTCATACCGTGCCGGATTACTGCCGACTACGCCGTCGTGCTCCGCCGCGCTTATCAGCAGAAGATACGGCGCGTTGTCATTGAACGCAAGCTCCGATTCCTCAAGCTGCCACGGGTCGCCCGACCCATTTGTAAGCCCGGGCGCGGGGCAGACCGCCGCGATATACCCAAACAGCTCGGGATGTGAGATACCGATAAAAAGCGATTCTCTGCCGCCCATCGAAAATCCCGTTATAGCCGTGTTTTTCCTGCCCTTTGCCACGGAGAAATTCTCTTCTATAAACGGTATGAGATCGGTCGTCATATCGTTTATAAAGTTATCGTAGTTAAGGGTGTTCTGCGTATCCATTCCCGTGCAGTAGGGCATATCCTTGCTGCAATAGATATAGGGCAGAACGACTATCATTTCCTCCGCCTGACCGTCCGCGATGAGATTTGTCAGCATTTCGGGGATATGCACGATATCCCTTGCCATCCAGTCCTGATTGTCGTAATAGCCGTGAAGTATATAAAGCACGGGGTACTCCTTATCCTCGGAATAATCCGCGGGAAGAAGCACGTTTACGGGAGTATCGCGCTCCGCGGTCTGCGAATAATAGGTGTATTTCTCAAACTTCGGATAAACAACGCCGTCACGTTTTTCGAGAATTTCCTCGGGCGGCATTTCCGCGAGCAATTCATTGCATTTTTCCATATACGTTTCCTCCGGCTCCGCCGCGATCGTTTCGGCGGAGCTCTGTTCGCTGCCCGCTTCGGCGCTTTCTTCGTAAGTGATATCCTGAGAAGATCCGCCGCCGCTCGTTACCTCGCTTTGGCAGCCCGAAAGGCAGATCGCCAGCATAATAGTCAAAGCAATCTTTAAATTTTTCATTTACTCTCCCCACCAACTCAATTAAAATCGGGCAGCTCATCTCTTGTGATGATGACCTCGCTGTCGTAGACCTTTTTCATCATATCAAATGACGTGAACGCGTCGGAAAGCTGCGTTGTGCCGTTTACCACGATGTAATCCCAGTTCCATACCGCGAACCACAGCCAGTAAGCGTTATCGCGTACTATCAGGTCGGGATCGGGCATGGTGGCGCACTCGCTCATTGTGACAAGCTTCTTGCTGCCCGACGTACTTGTCCAGCCGGAAATATCCTCCAGAGTAGCGGGACTTGTTCCGTAGTCGTAGGCATTGTTATAGATATCGATAGCCGCAATATCGCAGTACTGATCGCCCGGGTACCATTCCTTATCCTGACCGTTCCATACCCATATCAGATTATTGAGCTTATGGTAATTGGTCATTCTTTCATACATGAGCTTCCAGAGCCACTTATAGGAATCGACGCCCGATGCGCCCCACCAGAACCAGCCGCCGCTTGCTTCGTGGAGAGGTCTCCACATTACCGTAACGTTTTCGGACTGCATTATCTGCATCAGTGAGGAAATGTTGTCGATATCCTCAACAAGTCTGTACGCTTCGATGCTTATCTTTCCGCTGTCGCACAGCGCTTCTATCTCGGCAAGATCGAGCAGCGCTATATCCTCGTCCGTGACCGCGTTGGAGAGCTTGAAAAGGGTATCGTTGGTATAGAACGCGCAGCCGTTGTAAGGCGCGTACCAATGCCAGTCAAACGCTACCAGTCCGCCGTTGTTGCTCCAGTCTATCGCCAGGTCCACGTCCTTCGCGGGGGGATTTTTATGGCAATAGCTCATGGAATCGTAAATAAAGTCAAACGTCCTGACCGCCGGATATTTTCCGGTGCCGAGAAACAGCGCGTCGGTCTCGGTATTATTTCCGTAATCGGTACATTGCCCCGACAAGGTCCTCTTGCCGTATATCTCGGTCAAATAGCGATATATCTTCTTGGTTTTTTCGTTGGCATTCGGATTGCACGGCTCCGGCGCAATATTTTGGTAAAGCTCGTCGCTGAGCGGCTCGCCGTTTTCAACAAGAATGGAATCAAGAGAAAACCAGCTCCAGCCCGCGCCCAGTGTGATCTCATTTTTCCCCTTTTCAAGGAATATGCCGTTTACTGTTGTCTCGACCCAGTCGCCGGCTTCGGAATAAATATCCATCACCTTTGCGCCGTTGAAAAGCAGAGGATTTTCCTTATGTCCTCCCGCGCAGTGCCTTACGGTGATCTTATAGTATTGGCTCGCGGGAATATCAACGCTGAGCTTAAGCTGCTCGTTATCGGTGATATCAATATAACCGTCGCCGCTGAAGCCCTTCATATCGGTCTTTACGGGGATACCCGAAGCGCTTTCCGCCTCGATAAGACAACTGAAATCCATACGGTTGACCCCCTCATAGCTGAGCTTTTGATAATTATAGTTATTATCGGAGCCTGTTCCCGCCGACAGATCGCCCTCGGCAGCAGTCTGCCCGCAGCCCGCCAGAAGCATGACCGAAACGGCGGCAAGCGACAATATCTTTTTTTGAATTTTCATAATTCCCTCCTCAAAATTGATCCCCGCTCCGGAGCTCCGGAGCGGGGACGGTATATAACCGGCGCCGCTGTGGATCGGCAGCGTTATTTCAACTCACTTATGATACTGTCCACAATAGGCGAATTTGTATTGCTGAGCTGCGTCCATGACTCGCCGTTGAACGCAACGTCGTTGAGCATATTGCCGATAACCGTCTGGGACAGCTCGGATGAGAAGCCGTAGCAGTCGTCGAAGTTGAACTCAAACTTGGCGGGGTTCCGGAGCTCCAGCAGCATATCGTATACCTGCTCGTCCCAGGTGATCGTCCACTTGCGCTCGCCCGCGAATTTACCTTCAACAAAGGTCACTACCTCGGGGTGAATATAATCCTCTCTCGCCTGGGCGATGACGTTCACGTCGGTCTCATAAACACGGTTGCAGTATATCCAGTCGACCGCGCCCTTGATGTTCTTGGCTCCCTTAGGCACCATAAATCCGTAGGTATCATACGCGTGATAATACTTATCCGCTTCGGGGTCGCGGGGGAACGGAACGAAAGCGAAATCGGAAACGGTATCGAAAACATCGT
Organism: uncultured Ruminococcus sp.; assembly: GCA_964552995.1. Lineage (GTDB taxonomy): Bacteria > Bacillota > Clostridia > Oscillospirales > Ruminococcaceae > CAG-115. The sequence continues at coordinate 16,395 of CAZKJC010000009.1, read as the reverse complement.
CCTCCACGCCTCTGGGGTTCTGTATTTTTTCGGTAGCCGCCGAATAGCACCATTCCGGCTCAATACCGATAAACAGGCAGCGGTCGGAATTTACCGCCCATGTCTCCGGCGAAACCCAGTCGCCAAGCTGTCCTTGATGCATCAAGCCGTAGCGATAGCAGTCCTCAATGAAGCTCATGGCTCTTGTTACCGCGGGATCGCCGAGGTTGTTGTTGACGGTGCCGTCCGGCTGAACGTCTACAAAATTTACGCCCGTAGTGGATACAAACGCCGCGATAACGTCAGCGGCGCTGACATATCCTATATTCTCGTCGTCCAGATCGCAGAACTTTACCATAAGATCACGCCATGTATCCCACGTCCAGTTTCCCTCCATGTAAAGCTCATACGGATCCGTGAGGTTTGCTTCCTCAAAGGTATGGCGGTTGTAGTTCAGCGCGAAATTGCACATGATCTTGTAGGGATAGTAATAATGCTTACCCTTGTACGCGTAATCGTCAACTGTGGTTTTCATATCTTTCCACAGCGCCGTGTCAAGGTCGAAATACTCGTCAAGCGGCTCGTACATGCCCTTGCTCATACCGCCCGGGAAGGACACCCACTGATACAAAACGATGTCGGGAGACTCGTCCGCCGCGATTTTTGTTGCGAGAGCCGTTAAAGAATCCGGACCGCTTGGGCAGACCTCGTATTCAATCTCGCCGCCGTACTGGTCGGAGTTGAAGATGAGGTAGGGCTGCGAGGTCTTGGAGTCGCCCTTGAGGTCGTAATGACCGAGGTATTTCACCTTGCCCGCGTTGCCGTCGGGTGTGTAGTCGGCGCTGGAAATGACCTTTGCCTTTTCATCGGTCGCGGCGTTCTCGTCGGGGTCCTTTGTGGTTGCGGGAGTGGTCGAACCGACGGAATTCACCGGCTGAGAGGATTGTATCGGCTCGCTGTCCTCACAGCCCGCGATACCCAGAACCATTGTTGCCGACAAAGCCGCTGCCAGCAGCGATCTGACTTTTTTCATAATAAAACCTCCTGAATCATGATTTTTTCACGCCTGGCGTTGCCGATAGGGCGGTGATCCCATATCGGACAAGCAGCGTGTGACGTATCATTGTGTGTGATGTGTGGATTCAATACTATTTCCTTTTAAAATAATGATACCATTTTTAATATATTTAGTCAATTGAAAATTTTTCACACTTTTCAACGAATTAGTTTCAAAAAACTAAATTGTCTGCCGGAAAATCGCTGTTTGAACGCGATCCTCGGCTGTTGTTCAAAAATAAAAAACAAAAAAAGTCTTGACATTTATTTCGGATGGGATTATAATAGAGTGTAGAAAAAGTTATCGCAACGCAATGTTGAGGCAGGAATTTCAAAAAGGTGCGCATTTGCCGAATGGCAAATGCTGCACGGTTTCCGCCAGACATGCGCAGTGAGTGAGCGCAGCGAACGAACGGAGTATGACTGGCGGAAATTTTGAAATTCTCATTTAAATCATTTACTCCTCGTCAACACTAAATCATTTGCTCCTCATCAACACTGTATCGGGGAGGTCATTACCGTCGTGCTGGCTAATAACGAATATCCATATATAGAACAGGTAAAAAATCTTCCCGTTTATCTTACGGGTATCGGGGGAACGGAATGGCAGGGGCATATTATTCGGGAAGAGGGCTACTACTGGCATCAGATATTGTTCTGTTCGGGCGGAAGCGGTATCCTGAAATATGACAACACGTTTTTCAGGATCACAAACAACTGTATATTCTTTCTGCCCGCCGATCATCCCCATGAATACTACCCCGAGGAGACTAAATGGGACACGAGCTATGTGGCGTTTGACGGCTATGCCTGCCGCGATATTTTCAGCGAGCTTGACATGAACGGACCTATGGTGATAAGGGTCGATGACTCCGGTCCCATTAAAAGACTGTATGACAGGATATTTGTGGCGTTGAAATCGGATAAGGTCTACGGGAATTACACCTGCTCGGGGCTGGTCTACAGCTATATCCTGGAGTTTCACAGACTGGCTTCGGACAGCGCCGTAAAGGGCGGGGCGGAGAAAAGCGATATACTTATGCCGGCGCTGAACTATATCGACGAAAATTTCCGCGAGGATTTTTCCATCGCGTCGCTTGCCGAGATATCGGGAGTTTCCCAGCAGTACCTTTGCCGTATATTCAAGCAGACGATGAATCTTCGTCCGAATGAATATATAACGCGGCGGCGGCTTACGGAGGCGAAAAGGCTGCTTTCCGATACCGATATACCGGTGGCGGAGGTATCCGCGCGGTCCGGCTTTTCGGACGCGGGCTATTTCTGCACCGTTTTCCGGCGCTATGAGTCAATGACTCCGGTTGAATACAGAAAGACATACGGCGGTTGATTTTTCCGAAAAAATATTAAGGAGATTTATTATGATAATAGGCGTTGATTACTACCCCGAGCATTGGGACAGATCGATGTGGCTCCCCGACGCGGAGCTGATGGCGAAAACCGGAGTAAAGCTGGTCAGACTGGGAGAGTTCGCGTGGTGCAGACTTGAGCCTGAGGACGGCCGCTTTGACTTCGGCTGGCTGGACGAGGCGATAAATATTTTTGCGGAGCGCGGGATAGAGGTCGTGCTGGGAACTCCGACAAACTGCCCCCCGCGATGGCTGTGCGAAAAGCACCCGAGCGTGATACCGACGGGGCGGGACGGAAAGCCAAATCCGATAGGTATCCGCGGTCACCGCTGCGTAAACGATTCGGTTCTGCTCGAATACGCAAAACGTATAGTTACAAAAATGGCGGAGCATTATAAGGATAACAGGGCGGTCGCCGCGTGGCAGATCGACAACGAGCTTGAGGCGAATTTCTGCTTTTGCCCCACCTGCTGCGAGAAGCACCGCGAGTGGCTCAGGGCGAAATACGGCACACTGGAGGCTCTTAACAAAGCCTACGGAAATGTGGTGTGGAGCGGGGAATATTCCTCCTGGGAGCAGATCGACCCGCCCTACGGCGATTATAACCACGCGTGGCTCAATCCCGCCTATATGCTGGATTTCAACCGCCGCGCCTCCGAGGACGCGGTGCGCTTCTGCAATATGCAGGCGGAGCTTATCCGAAAGTATATTCCCCATGCGAAGATCACCACCAACACATGGTTCTGCGAGAATATGGCGGATTTTTACAAGACGTTTGAAAAGCTGGATTTTGTTTCCTACGACAACTACCCCACGACCGATATACCAAACGACAAGGAAAACATATACACCCACGCTGTCCACCTTGACCTTATGCGCGGCATAAAGCGGGAAAATTTCTGGATAATGGAGCAGCTAAGCGGCGGTATGGGCTGCTGGGCGCCTATGGCGAAAACTCCGCGCCCGGGAATGATAAAAGGCTACGCGCTGCAAGCCTTCGCCCACGGCGCGGATACCGTGGTGCATTTCAGGTGGAGGACCGCGGCGATCGGCGCGGAAATGCACTGGCACGGTCTTATCGACCACTCCAACGTCCCGGGAAGAAGATTTGCCGAGTTCGCGGAGCTCTGCGCTGAGGCGGAAAAGCTGTCCGCGCTGAGAGGAACGCGTTTGCGTTCCGATGTTGCGATACTGTATTCCTCCGACAACGAGTACGCGTTCAAGATACAGCCGCAGACCTACGGAATGTACTATATGGAGCAGATAAAGCTGCTGCATTACGCGTTTGCGAGCCTGGGGCTGAACGTTGATATTATCGGGCAGCATGAGGACCTGTCGGATTACAGGATCGTATGCGCTCCCGAGATGTATGTAACGGACGAGAAAGTTGTGCGCGGGCTTTATGACTTTGCGGAGGCGGGCGGAACGGTCATACTCACCAACCGAAGCGGCGCAAAGGATCGTAACAACAATTGTATTCAGGCTCCGCTCCCGACCGTGTATTCAAGGCTGACCGGCTGTCACGCGGAGGAATATGACCCCATCGGCGGCGACAGCGTGCGGATAAGATTCGATGACGGCGATACCCTTACGGGAAAGCAGTGGTGCGACGTTCTTTCCGCCGATACAGCCGAAGTGCTCGCGGCGTATGACAGCAATTTCTATAAGGGCAAGGCCGCGATAACCGAAAACCGTTTCGGAAAAGGCAGGGCATATTACATAGGAACGGTGGGCGAAAAGGCGCTGTATCGGAAAATCGCTCTGAAAATACTTAAGGAGATGGATATGCCCTTTATGGACGATCTCCCCGATAATGTGGAAATAACCACGCGTGATGGAGACGGAGTTTCCGCGCGGTTCATCTTCAACAACACCGACGCCGTGCGGCACTTTACGATTGACGGCAGAAGTATCACTCTTGATCCCTTTGAGATGAAAATTGAGAAAATATAAAAGGGCTTAAACGAAAACAAGATCACCGCATCGGTTTATTGACCGAAGCGGTGATACTTTATGTTTAACGGATCAGCCGTTTTCTTCAACAGCGTTACGCCAATCAACAACGATCTCGGCGCATTTATCTATATCGCTGTTTTCCGAAGCGGCGCGGAGCTGCTCGAAATATTCCCGCTGAGCGCCCGAATAGCTTTGCCGCGACATTTTTTCAACGACCTCATCGATCTCAAGCGTATCAAACTCGTCAAGAGCGTTTTGCAGCTCCTCCAGCAGCTCAAGAATATCCCCGCCGTCGGTCTTATCCTTATTCTCGCCGGAAACGTCGGGGAAGTATGGCTTAAGAATATCCTTTAGACCTATGTATTCTTTGAGCATATCATCGGTTTTTTCATTGATCAGGGCGATATTTCCGTCGTTGCCCGCTTTCTCCATCTCGGCGGCAAGGTCTGCCAGATGCTCCGCACCGATCTGCCGCGAGGTGCTCTTCAGCGAGTGTACCTCGACCGTGTAATCGCGCCAGCGCTCCGCCTCCTTGTGCCCGCGTATAACGGAGTATTTTTTGTCGATCGCGCCGAAGTATTCCTTAAGCACGGTGAGATAAAGCTTCTCCGTTCCGAGCAGCTGAATGGCCTGCTTTACGTTCAGCGCGCCGATATTAAGTATATCCGAGTGGATATCCTCCGGTTCGGAGACAGTCTGACCGCCTGCGCTAGCGGCTTCGGCTTTGCTTACCGGAACGATCTTTTCCTGCGGCAGCCATCTTCTGATCTTCGGAAGCGCGTTCTTTATATCGATAGGCTTTGCTATAAAATCGTTCATGCCCTCGCGTATAAACATTTCCTTTGCGCCGCCTATGGCGTTTGCCGTAAGAGCGATTATCGGCACGTCATCATAGCCGGGCACGGACTTTCTGATTATATGGGTAGCCTCCACGCCGTCGACCTCGGGCATCATATGATCCATAAAGATAATATCGTATTTTTGCCTGCGCACCAGCTCAATAGCCTCCGCCGCGCTTAAGGCGGTATCTATGTTCATTTTAAGCGGTTCGAGCAGCCCCGACGCAACGGTAAGATTTACTGGGTTATCGTCCACGATAAGCACCTGCGCTTCGGGAGCGATAAAGGAAAAATCATCGTTTTCAAAATCATTTACCTCGGGATCGATCTTATTTATACCCATTGCGTTGTAAAGACTTAAGGAATAGACAGGCTTGCTTATGACACGCACGTTGGGTATATTTATAACATCAATACGGTCGTAATCCGTCAGAACGATGCACTGCATATCAGGACAGCTCTGTACATAATCCATGACCTTCTTGGAAAAAAACGGCTTTTCTACGATGAAGAAATCAACATTCAGTTCCTCGAAAGATCTCGCGTTCACAAAATCGATATGATCCGCGCCGATCTGATCCAGGTCGCGTATAAGCTGCTCTTTGATATACCGGTTTTCAATAAAATACGCGACCTTAAGGTCTTTTTCAAGCCGCGGTACCATGGGGGTCGGATCGGCGATCTTCTGCGGGATCTCCAAAAAGAACGTAGAGCCCTTGTTGTATTCGCTCTTAAGGGAAATGTTTCCGCCCATAAGATTGAGCAGCTGCTGCGAGATAGCAAGTCCGAGACCCGTACCTTCTATGTTCCTGTTGCGTTTGCTGTCCACCTGCTGGAACGAGCTGAACAGCTTTTTCATATCCTCCTGCTTTATGCCTATTCCGGTATCGCTTACCTCCGCCTTTATAACGCCCATATCGTCGTTATTCCGCACAAATTCTATTTTAAGATGCACCTCGCCCTGCTGCGTGAATTTGACCGCGTTGGTAAGCAGATTGAGCAATATCTGATGTATTCTTACATTATCGCCGTAAAGAGTTCTGGGCATATCCGCGGGGATATCCATAGTGAATTCGATATCCTTGTCTCCGATACGGCTGTTTATAACGGCAGTCAGATCGTTGAAGATAGACAGCGGCTTATATTCGCACTCAATAATATCCATTTTGCCCGATTCGATCTTTGAAAAGTCAAGAATATCATTGATGATGACCAGCAGATTTTTGCTGGACGCCCTTATCTGATGTATATAACTCCTCGCGCGGGAGGACATTTCCTCGCGCAGCGCAAGCTCCGAAAGACCGATCACCGCGTTCATGGGCGTGCGTATCTCGTGGCTCATATTGGCGAGAAAGTCCGATTTCATATGAGACGCTTTTTCGATCTCGGCATTTTTTTGACGGAGCTGGTAGCCCCTATAGGCTATATTTGAAAGTGTTGAGGCAATGATAGCCTGAAAGCGGGCCGCTTTGTCAACAAGCGCCCTGCTTACGATCGTGATATTTTCTACCGCCTTTGTATACTCCTCGGGATCAACGCCTATCTCTGCCGCCGTCGCGCGTATCTTTTCAAGATCGGGGGGATCGACAAGTACCTGCCCGCCGATAAAGCTGCCCATCAGTTCGTTGTTGACCACTATGGGCGCGGCGAAATCGACAAGACCCGCATGACATCTGTATGAGCAGGCGTCGTTCCTGGCAATACACAGCTTCGCTCCGTTGATATCGCAGCGCTCGCACCGCTTGCGTCCGATCTCGGTCGCGCGTGTCATATTGCAGAAATCCGTAAAGTTAGAGCCGTCGGTGATGGCAACTCCGTCGCAATCCGTGGTAAGAGCCGCCATGCCCGTCAGATCGGAAAAGGCATTCTGGATCCGCTGAAGCATATCGGTATCGATCAGATCGGTAAGATTAAGCTCATTATCCATAATCAAATCCGCCCCCAAAAACAGTAAAATTATGTACCTTTATTTCGTGAGATTGCTTATCGTCGCAAGAAGCATATCCATATCGATAGGCTTTATCAGGTAGCCGTGAGGCTTGAGCGCCATGACCTCCATGATCTTTTCCCTTTCGGTAATGCCCGTCAGAAAGCATACGGGTATATGCGACGTCTTGGGGTTGTTCTTGATCTTTCTGAATACCCCCGCGCCCGTCTCCACGGGCATTTCATAGTCGAGAATAATAAGGTCCACCTTTTTCGTTTCAAGGAACTTTTCAACGATGAGCCCGTTCGCCATAGTGGTAACATCGTATTTGTCCTCCAGCGCCGCCTTGAGCATTTTCAGCACCGTGCGGTCGTCGTCGACAACGAGAACATGCTTCTTTCCGCTTTGAGACTGTGCGGCTTCGGCTGCCTTTTTCGCCGCGACAGCTTCCTCCACTGCCTTGACTCTTTTCTCCGCCTCTTCCATCTCTTCAAAATAACGGGTTATCATCAGGGTAAGGTTGTCCTGAGATATCGGGCGGCGAACCATCAGATTTGCCGCGTATTTCGAGACCTCCTCGATCATATCGCAGGTTTTCGAGTCTCCGACCAATATTACCGCCGCTCCGTTATAGCATGGGTCGTTGCGGAGATTGCCTATCTGCGTTAAGGTCTTTTCGTATTCAAAATCCACAAAGCAGACATAGGCGTCCGGCTTGAACATTTCGAAATGCCCGACGATATCCGGCCAGTAATCCGTTGTGCTGAGAGTTTTGAAATAGCTGCCGCTGTACTGGATAAAATCCATGATCAGTGCGGGGCTTTTGCCGTTTACAAGAACTTTGTATTTCATAAAACCGCTCCTTTCAAACCGAAATAGTAATTCATGTGTTAAAGCTTGATTTATTATATCATAAATTTGCCAAAATGTCAATATCGAAATCCCGATACAAAATGAAGCGCTCCCCGCAAAGGGGGAGCGCCGTTCATTATTAAAGCAGAGCTTAGTACATTCCGCCCATGCCGCCTGCGGGCATTGCGGGAGCCGCGGGAGCTTCCTCGGGCTTATCCGCGACAAGGGACTCGGTGGTGAGCACCATTGCCGCAACGGAAGCCGCGTTCTGGAGAGCGGAGCGGGTAACCTTGGCGGGGTCTACGATACCCTTCTTGATCATATCGCCGTAGCTCTCGTTGTACGCGTCGAAGCCGTAGCCGACGGTCTTTTTGAGAACGATCTTATCGATGATAACGGAGCCCTCAAGACCCGCATTCAGAGCGATCTGACGCACAGGCTCCTCCAGCGCGCGGAGAACTATCTTAGCGCCCGTCTTTTCGTCGCCGTCCAGCTTCTCGATAACAGCCTCAACAGCGGGCATTACGTTCAGCAGAGCGGTTCCGCCGCCCGCTACGATACCCTCCTCAACGGCAGCCTTGGTAGCCGCGAGAGCGTCCTCGATACGGAGCTTCTTCTCCTTCATCTCGACCTCGGTAGCAGCACCGACCTTGATAACGCCTACGCCGCCCGCCAGCTTAGCCAGTCTTTCCTGGAGCTTCTCCTTGTCAAACTCGGAGGTGGTGTTCTCGATAGCGGCTCTGATCTCGTTGATACGAGCCTTTATGTCAGCGGACTTGCCCGCGCCGTTTACGATGATGGTGTTCTCCTTGGTCACCTTTACCTGCTTAGCGCGTCCGAGCTGGCTGATCTGGGTCTCCTTAAGGTCGAGACCGAGCTCCTCGGTGATCACTTCGCCGCCGGTCAGTATAGCGATATCGCGCAGCATTTCCTTGCGTCTGTCGCCGAAGCCGGGAGCCTTTACCGCTACACAGGAGAATACGCCGCGCAGCTTGTTGAGGATAAGGTTGGTGAGCGCGTCGCCCTCAACGTCCTCCGCGATAATTACCAGTCTCTTGCCCGACTGAACGATCTGCTCGAGCAGGGGGAGAATATCCTGGATAGAGGAAATCTTCTTATCGGTGATAAGAATGTAAGCGTCATCAACGACAGCCTCCATCTTGTCGGTATCCGTTACCATGTAGGGGGAGATATATCCGCGGTCGAACTGCATTCCCTCTACTACCTCGCTGTATGTCTCGGCGGTCTTGCTCTCCTCAAGGGTGATAACGCCGTCGGCGGTCACCTTATCCATAGCGTCGGCGATCAGTTTTCCTACGGTCTCATCGCCCGCGGAAACGGTCGCTACTCTCGCGATATCCGCGCTGCCCTGTACCTTTTTGGAGTTCTTCCTGATCTCCTCGACAGCGGCGTCAACAGCCTTCTGCATACCCTTTTTAACTATCATGGGATTAGCGCCCGCGGCGATATTCTTCATACCCTCGCGAACCAGAGCCTGCGCCAGCAGCGTAGCGGTGGTCGTGCCGTCGCCCGCGGCGTCGTTGGTCTTGGTAGCTACCTCTTTTACAAGAGCCGCGCCCATGTTCTCAAAAGCGTCCTCAAGCTCTATTTCCTTAGCGATGGTAACGCCGTCGTTAGTGATAAGCGGAGCGCCGTACTTCTTGGACAGCACAACGTTTCTTCCTTTCGGACCGAGCGTGATCTTCACAGTGTCCGCAAGAGTGTCAATGCCTTTCTGAAGCGCCTTGCGGGCTTCCTCTCCGTAAATAATATCCTTAGCCATGACTATGTGTCCTCCTTAATTACTTTTGTCCGTTACTTCTTTTTAGCGGCAGGCTTCTTGGCAGCGGCTTTAGCGGGCTTGCTGTCCGACTCTACCACAGCGAGAATATCCGACTGTCTGAGGATAGAGTATTCAACTCCGTCCACCTTGACCTCGTTGCCCGCGTATTTGCTTACGAGCACTCTCTCGCCTACCTTGACGTTCATGGTGATCTCCTTGCCGTCAACCATTCCGCCGGGGCCTACCGCTACGATCTCCGCAACGCTGGGCTTCTCCTGCGCGGAAGCGGTGAGGATTATACCGCTCTTGGTGGTCTCCTCCGCCTCTACCATCTTAATAACTACTCTGTCTGCCAATGGTCTGATTGTCATATATGTGTCCTCCTGAAAGATTTTGATTACTGCTTTTAGCACTCTGTTTTATTGAGTGCTAATTATATTTTACCCATTATTTTAAAAAAATCAAGGGGGTATTGCAAATTTTTCCGAATTTTCGTTAATACTGACGGAATTTTATTCCTTGTACAGCGCCATATTATAACTTTTATACAAATCAATATATGGAACTTGTGAGCATATTATAACCATCTAAAGCAAATTCTCGCACCACGCGGGACAAGCCCGCGTTAGCCCGCCGCAAAAGCTCCGCTTCGCTGCGGCTTGCGAAATTTGCTATGCGTTTATTATACCATGATTTGCGCAAAATTGCTGCTTTTGCGGGAATTTTACGCCTTGGTTATCCTCGCGAAATTCGCCATCAGCTTTTTCTGCCCCGCCGTATCGAAATTGATGGACAGCATGGTATCGTTGCCCATGCGCTTCGCGTCGGTGACAGTTCCCTCGCCGAAAACGTTGTGGCGAACCCTGTCGCCCGCCTCGAACACCTCACCCGTAACATGCGGAGAAGCGGTCACGGGCTTTTTCGCGGATTCCTCGGCGAAATAGCTGCGCTTCTGCGGCTTCTGGAGCGGCGTGCTCCGTATCGGCTGGTCGCCCTGCCGCTCGGTGAGCTCCTCGGGTATCTCCCTCATAAATGTCGAGAGCTTGTTCGATTTTGTCTGACCGTAAAGCATACGGTAGGTGGTGTGGGTGACGTAGAGCTGCTTTTTGGCGCGCGTTATCGCCACGTAGGCGAGCCGCCGCTCCTCCTCCAGCTCGACGGGCTCGTTCAGGCTCATGTAGCTCGGGAACACGTTGTCCTCCGCAGCGACTATAAACACCGTCCCGAATTCCAGTCCCTTTGCGCTGTGCATAGTCATCAGCGACACGCGGTCGGTCTCGCTGTCGTAGCTGTCTAGGTCGGACACCAGCGCCACCTGCTCCAGAAAATCAGGCAGAGTCGCCTCGGGATTTTCATCCAGAAGCTGCATGGCGTTGGACTTAAGCTCATTGATATTTTCCAGGCGCGCCGTGCCCTCGTCCCCCTGAGCCTTGAGCACCTGAACGTAGCCGCTCTTTTCCGCCACGGCTTCTATAAGCTCGTCGAGCCGCGCGCTGTCCGCCAGCTCCTCCAGCTCGTCGAAAAGATTAGCCGCCGCTTTCAGCGCCTTTTCCTTGCGCATAAGCGCAGGCAGAGTATCCGCGCTGCGGCATACGTCCACGGGGCTTGTTCCCAGACCTCTGGCGATATTCACTATCTCCTCGACAGTTGCGTCGCCTATGCCGCGCTTCGGCTCGTTGATTATGCGGCGGAATCTTACCTCGTCATAGGGATTGTTTATCACCGCCAGATAAGCGATTATATCCCGTATCTCCTTGCGGTCAAAGAAGCGCATTCCTCCCACTACCTTATAGGGAATGCCCGCCCTTGCCAGCGCGTTCTCATAGCCTCTCGAAAGCGCGTTCGACCGATACAGCAGCGCGAAATCGGAATATTTCGCACCCGCCTGCACTCCCTCGAGAATAATATCCGTTATCGCCTTAGCCTCCATGGAATCGTTGGGGTAATTCCTTATCTGTATCTTATCGCCCTCGCCCAGGTCGCTCCAGAGCGTTTTGCCCTTGCGGTGAGTGTTGTTGCTGATGACCGCGTTGGCGGCGCTGAGTATGTTTTCGGTCGAGCGGTAGTTCTGCTCCAGGCGTATTACCTCGCTGTTGGGGTACTGCTTTTCAAAGCTGAGTATATTCTCAATGGTAGCTCCGCGGAAACGGTAGATCGACTGATCGTCGTCGCCCACCACGCAGAGGTTCGCCTTATCTCCCGCCAGAAGCGATATAAGACGGTACTGCGCTACATTGGTGTCCTGGTATTCGTCCACCATTATGTACTTGTACAGATTGCGGTAGTGGGACAGCACCTCGGGCTGCTGCTCAAACAGCTTTACCGTCAGATAAATTATATCGTCGAAATCCAGCGCGTTCGCCGCCGTCAGCGCCGCCTGGTACTCCGAGTACACCTGCGCGGTCTTTATCTGAATAACGTCCGCGGACTCCTGCGCGACAGCCGCGTAATCCCGCGGCGAGAGCATTCTGTCCTTGCAGCGCGAGATATTGTTTTTGAACATCTTCGGGTTCATGACCTTCTCGTCGATATTCAGCCGCTTCATTACCTCCTTGAGCACTCGCTTCGCGTCGTCGTCGTCATATATAGTGAAGCTGCTTCTGAACCCGATATGCTCTATCTCCCTGCGAAGTATCTTCACGCAAGCCGAATGGAACGTGGACGCGTTTATTTTCTCCGCGCCCTCTCCTATCATATCGCAAAGGCGCTGCCGAAGCTCTCCCGCCGCCTTATTCGTAAACGTTATGGCAAGAATATTCCAGGGATTGACCGGTCTTACCGCAACGATCTCCGCCAGCTTTTCCGCGTTTTCGGGAGTTTTCTCCATATGGGGAAACTCCGCGAGAAAGCGCTCCTGCTCGGGGGTGAGCGCTCTTTCCTCACTGTCGTTGTACGCGTCGCCTAAGCGCATCATATTCGCTATCCTGTTGCACAGCACGGTAGTCTTTCCGCTCCCCGCGCCCGCTATTATAAGCACCGCTCCGTTCACCTTGAATATCGCTCTGCGCTGCATTTCGTTGGAGCGCGAAAAAAAGCTGTCGAGAGCGTTCCGCTTTAATGTCGTGTAATCCAAATTTATATCCTTTCCGGTTTTTAAATGTTGACCTGGGGTAAATTATTTAAAAGAATTTCCCGCACCGCGTATTCCAACGCTTTGCGTTGGAATACGCTAGCCCGCCGCGAAAGCTCCGCGGAACTTCGTTCCGCTCCGCTTCCGCAGCGGCTTGCGGGAAATTCATGCGTGGGCTGAATGCTGCTCTTTGCGAACGCCCCTTTTATGCGTGAGAGTTGTGTGGCTCTTTGCGAACGCCCCTTACTGCGCGGGCGATTTGTTGCTTGGAGCTTTCGGCATATTGCTGTCGGTTTATTCCGCTGAATTGCTCGGCGCGCTTTGATTTCTCACCGCTGCCGCGGTCTGAGAACTATCCCCGTCAAGCACTATAAACGGATTTATCTCATTCCCTATCGCCTGCGGTAACTCGCCGTTCCAGTTGTTTATCTTCAGATAATCAATATAATTCGGCGATTTCGCGAGCTGCTCCTGCACCACCTCAATGGCATACGCCTCGGCTTCCGCTCTGATCTTCTGCGAATCCGCCTCCGCCTGAGCCGCTATGACCTTCTGGCGCGCTTCCTCCTCGCGCTCCACCGTCTTATTCTGCATTTTAAGCGCGTCCTGTGCCGCGATGACCTTAGCCTGTATCGACTGCTCGAAAGCGTCGTCGAAGTCCAGATTTTCTATCGCGAACGCCGTAACCACCACGCCGCTCGGCGCGAGGGTCTCCTTAAGCACCTCGTAGATCGCGTCCTGTATCTCCGAGCGCGACTGCACCAGGTCCTCCGCCTTTACCTTGCCTATCTCATTCTTTGATATCTTCGCCACGTTGGGCACAAGCAGCTTTGTTTCCACATTATCAATACCCGTCGACCTTATAATATCCGAAAGCTGCGTGGGATCGTAGCAATAATTCAGCTTGAGCGACAGATTGTCCACCGTCTGCGTATCGCTTGTATAAGCGTCGGTTTGCACCGAATATATCTGCTCCCGTATATCCACGGGTCTTATCTCCTCAACAAACGGTATATGAAAATTAAGCCCCGCCGAAAGGCTGCTGTCAACTATCTTCCCGAACTGGTACTTCACCCCGATATACCCCTCGTCAACCACCGAAAAGCAGTTGAACACCAATATCACCGCCGCCACTACTATGACCGCTATCAGCGTTATCTTTGTGACATTGAGCTTTTTCTCGCCATTATTTTGAGTTGTAAAATTCTGTGTAGCCATTTTATCTCCTTATCTCAAAAAATTTTTCGCACCGCGCCGAACAAGTCGGCGCTGCCGCGGCACGAATGCTCCGTTTCACTCCGCATTCGCACCTTGCTGCGAAAAATTTTGCTGCGTGGGCGTTACGCTGACCTATGCTTTCAGCGCCTTTGATCGCTTTATTTTTGGAAATATTCCCGAAGCGCCGCGCGTATCTCCTTATTCCGATCTATGCTGTTGTCGGAAACGCCTTTGATGACCCTGCCGTGATATTTCACCTCAAACGGCATGTCGGCTTTGGGCACAAAATCCTCAAGGAAAGCCTCTCGGAAAGTTTCGTCCCCCCACTCGCTGTCAAGCCATCTGTCAAAATCCGCGCCATACCTTTTCAGCATATCAAGAATATCAAACAGCGCTTTTTTTGAAGCCGCCAGCGCGGCGTCGTCCTTATCAACGGTGCTGCTTGTGAAACGCTGCAAATTCTCCTTTGCGTGCATTACCAGCGTGCATACCGGCAACGCATTGTTCGCGGGATTATCCCCGCAGAACGTTTCCTTGTTCGGATCGGCGCCCTTTTCCAGCAGCGTTCCCACAAGCGCGGCGTATTTGCGCGAGCTCTCATAATGATGATACAAAAGAGCGACCATAGCCCCGATTATCGCGTCGTGAAGCACCGGCATACAAACGCTGTGCGGCGGAACGTCCGCGGGGTTCTCCATAAAATCCGCGTCCGCGCCGTTTTCAAGCAGCAGCTCGATTATCTCAAACTGCCCGCACTTTATCGCGACCTGCAACGGCGACTGCCCTATGTCCTTTTTCGGCGCTTTGCCGTCAAATATCTCATTTACCGCCTCGGGGTGCTTTTGAAGCGCCGACCTGACCGTGTCAATATTGCCCTGCCTTATGTCCTTAAACAGCCTTTTCATTTCCGTTTTCCTGTATTTCCGTTAATTGTTCATCGTCAGCAGCTCGGAATACTTGTCCTCCGTCTTGATATGCGGAGCTGCCGCTCTTCTGCTTATTCCCGCGTTTGCAAACGCCTGCGTAAGCATCAGCTTTATACGGTTTACTTGATTTACTTCCGAAGCGCCCGGGTCGAAGTCTACCGCCACGATATTGCTCTCGGGGTGCTGACGGCGAAGCTCGCCTATGACTCCCTTGCCCGTAACATGATTAGGCAGACACGCGAAGGGCTGCATGCAGACGATATTCGGCACGCCCTCCTCTATAAGCTCCAGCATTTCCGCGGACAGGAACCAACCCTCTCCCGCGATGTTGCCGGGGGAAACGATAGCCTTTACCCGCTCCCTCATCTCGAAAATATCCCCGGGACTGCCGAATTTCGTGCCCTTTACCGCTTTGCGGTAGCTGCGCTCCATAAAGCGTATCGCCTTTATCGCCGCGTTATCCGCGAACTTTGACGTTCCCGAGATATACAGCAGCTCGCTCTTGGTCACGCCGTGGGAGCATATATAGTAGAAAAATCCCATCAGATCGGGCACTACGACCTCGCAGCCCTCGCTCTCCAGCAGCCCTATGATATCATTATTAGCCACAGGGTGGAATTTAACCAGAATTTCTCCCACAAGACCGACCTTAGGCTTTTGAATATTCTTGACGGGGAACTTGGAAAACTCCTTTACTATATTCTGAACATTATTATTGAACCGTTTCAGCGAGAGCGTTTTAAGCTCGTCGCGCAGGAACACTCTCCACTTCTCATACAGCTTGTTGGCGCTGCCCTTTACCTTTTCATAGGGGCGCACCTTGTACAGGCAGCGCGAGAGCACATCGCCGTAGACGATACCCATAAACGCCCTTACCGCCATCGGCACGGACAGCCTGAAGCCGCTCTGCTTTTCAAGCCCCACAACGTTCAGCGAGATAAGCGGAACGTTGGCAAAGCCCGCGTCCTTAAGCGCTTTTTTGAGCATTCCCACATAGTTTGTCGCGCGGCACGCGCCGCCCGTCTGGGTTATCATCACCGATGTTTTGTCAAGATCGTATTTGCCGCTGTTCAGCGCGTGAATAAGCTGACCCACCACAAGTATAGAGGGGTAGCACGCGTCGTTGTTGACGTACTTCAAGCCCTCGTCAACCACCGCTTTGGAGCAGTCGGTGAGTATTACGACGTTGTATCCGCTGTGGTTGAACGCCGCCTCCAGCATATCGAAATGTATAGGCGCCATCTGCGGGCAGAGTATGGTGTGAGTTTCCCGCATTTCCTTTGTGAACTCGGGCTGGCGGATATAGCCGAGATGACCGCGCCTCGGCTTGTCCTGGTGCCGTTCGCGCTCGTCCACTACCGATATTAGCGAGCGCAGACGTATTCTCGCCGCGCCGAGATGGTTTACCTCGTCTATTTTAAG
>CAZKJC010000008.1:19847-21482 GCA_964552995.1 uncultured Ruminococcus sp. | reverse complement strand
GGAATTTGGTGAAAGCACGGGTAAAGCTGTCATGAGATTCATAGCCGTATTTCAGAGCGATCTCGATCACCTTAGCGTCGGAATGAGACAATTCCTGCGCGGCAGCGCTGAGCCGTCGGCTGCGTATATACTCTCCTACCTTAATACCGCAAAGAGCGCTGAATATCCTTTGGAAATGGAACGGCGAAACATAAGCCTTTGCGGCAATGTCGCCAATATTCAGTTCCTCCGTAAGATTGTCCTCGATGTATCGTATCGCGTTCTGAATGCTTTCCGCTAAACCGTTCATGCCCTCTCTCCTCTCTTGCTGTGATCTTAGTATATCATAAGTAACAAAGGTTTGCTCGACTTTTTGTGCTTTGAGGTGCAGAGCTTTCCGGTATGCAAAAAGTTAATAGTATATAAAAGGAATATTATTCCGCTTGCAGTACCTTTCCGCGTAGCTTTTGGGATAGACCACCGCCGTAACATTCGGCGAACCGTCAAATATCGTCATCAGCTGCATGCCCTTTGGCGTGACATTTACCGCCTTTGCAAGAGAACGCGGCAGCTCGACGCGCCTTAGGCGGTGATCACCGGAAAACGCCCTTTTGCCTATCTCCCGCACGCCCTCGGGAACGACTATCGTTTCAAGCGACGCACACCGCGCAAACGCAAACTCTCCAATCGTCGAAACGCTGTCGGGGATATCGATCCTTTCCAGCCCGCGGCAGTCAAAAAAGGCATATTCCCCGATGACCGTTATGTCTTTCGGGATAACGACCGATTTAAGCTCGAGGCAGTTCTCGAGCATATGGTCGGAAAGCTCGCCGAGCGTATCGGGAAGTTCAATTTCTTTCAGATCCTTGCAGCTTGCAAAAGCCGTCGAGCCTATCTCCGTTACACCGTGCGGGATAACGATCCTCTCCAGGCTGCCGCAGTCCCAGAACGCGCGTTCGCCGATTTTTCTCACGCTTTCGGGAATACTTACTGACTCCAGCGAATCGCAGTGATAGAACGTATTCTCGCATATCTCCGTAACGCCGTCGGGAATATCTATCCCGCGAAGCGCGCGGCACAACCCGAACGCCCCTTTCCCGATCTTCCGGACCGATCTCGGGATATTGACGCTTTCAAGCGCCAGACAAACGTGGAACGCCTCGTCGCAAATTTCCGTGAGTGTTTCGGGCAGCGTGACCCGTGTTATCGTCTGCCGAAAATCGGAAGCCTCTCTCGTTACACTCGCGGAGGGTGAAAACGCCTTGCCAAGCGCCGTGACAGCGTTCTTTCCGATCCTCTCCGGCACGGAGACCTCCGTTTTATCGCCCTTGTAGTTGGTGACGACAAGTCCTCCGTCCTCGCGCTTCTTCCAGCTCCAGAGCGGCTTGAGAGCCGTCACGGAATCCGGCGCGGCATTCAGCTCGCGCTCGGTCTGTTTATCGGCTTTGGCGCGCTCCGCGGCGAGATCGGCGGTGCGGTTCTTGAAGTCCAGAAGCCATGCCGTGCACTCCGTCCTGCCCTTTTTCTGCGAATATTCAATAAGCTCGTCGCGCTTTTTCGGCTGCTTCAGCCAGCCGTTTTCCGCTGCATATTCCAGGCACTCGACGCGGTTTTTGTCGATGGCTTCGGTCATGATCTCGGTCTTGTTGATCTTCG
>CAZKJC010000008.1:11279-19837 GCA_964552995.1 uncultured Ruminococcus sp. | reverse complement strand
GGCTTGTCGAAGCTCTCAAAATAAAATCTCAGATTATCGGATTTTAGCAATTTATCCCTGCACGCAAAATAGATACCGTCGGTGCAGTGCAGCTTAACGCCGTCCAGCCGCCTTGTGATCTGCGACAGCACAGGAACGAACTCCTCCTCGGAAAGATTTTCAAGCAGCCCCGTCCAGATATACAGGTCTTTCCTCTCGCCCTTGTCGGCGAGCATCTTTTTGCGGTAATCCGAAAATTCCGCGCCGTGCTTTTCAAGCTCCGCCGTCATGAGCTTATCCCCGAAAAGGATCGCGTAATACAAAAGCTCCCCCGGGTCGAACTCCGCCCTTTCGCGGTTTTCGCACAGATAATCAAGGACTTCAACGCGCTCCTCAAACCCTATCGGCGTAAGAACCGTCTTGTCCTCCAGCTTTACCCTGTCCCTGTACTTCGGCGCAACTACCAGATACGGCACGGTTTTCCTGGGGATATTATCCAGCAGCATCATAGAGAGATCGTCGCCGTAGCTGTCGTACGTTTCCACCATATAATTGGTAAGCTCCGCGTGAAAATTCACGCCGCCCTCCACAAGCGCTCTCACGCAGTCAACGCCGCGGAAACGGCACGCCAGCCCAAGCGCCAGCGCCGAATATTCCAGCTCCCCCAGCTCCGCGCAGACCTCGGCGATCTCCTTTGGCGTGAGATTCAGCGCCGCGTTTACCAGCCTTTTGGTTTTTGCGGGCAATGAAAGCTCATCAGGCACCATCATTTTCACCCTCCCGTTTAAATTCCTTTATTATACCCATAAAAATTCTTCCGTATTTTTCCGCCTTGCGGCTGCCAACGCCGCTTATTTTCAGAAATTCCGCCTCGGTCACGGGCATTTTCGCGCTCATTTCTCTTAATGTAGCGTCACTGAAAACCACATATGCCGGTACTCCCATCGCGCTCGCCTGCTTGAAGCGCTCCTGCTTGAGCCGCTTCATAAGCTCGGGGTTTTCGTCGAATATCTGCTGCTTCGGCTTCTCCTTTTCCTGTTCTTCTTTCGGGAGCTTCATAAGCAGCGTGGCGCGCGACTTGACAAACTCGTCCGCCTTGCGCGTGAGCTGACAGGTGGAGTGCTCCGGCTCGATCTCGATATATTCCTCCCTGACGAGAAAATCAATTATCGAGATGACCCGCGAGCGATTCTCACCCTTGAGCAGACCGTATGTAGACAGCTTGTCCAGCGCCCCCTGAACCACCTTTTCGTTCCTGCTGCCCAGAAGAATATCGGCGATGAGCACCCTGCCCGAGCTGCGCCCGCGCTGCTTCAGCCTAAATATGCAGGACAGTATCTTCTGCGCCTCCACGGTAACGTCCACAGTCTCAAATTTTGTCACACAGTTGCTGCAATTTCCGCAGTAATTCGGGGCTTTATCACCGAAATACTTTAAAATAAACTCCCTCAGACAGCTTGTTGTCGTGGAGTAAAAGGTCATCTGCCGCAGCCGCTCCTTGTCCCTTTTGCGTATCTCCGCAAGCTCCCGCGGCGAAAGCTCCGAGTCCTCGTGGCTGTTCTCGATAAGGAACTCCGCCATGTTCACGTCCCGACCGCTGTACAGCAGAATGCACCGCGCGGGACCGCCGTCGCGCCCCGCTCTGCCCGCCTCCTGGTAATAGCTCTCCAGGTCTTTCGGCATATTGTAATGCACGACGAGCGAAACGTCCGACTTGTCAATGCCCATTCCGAAGGCGTTCGTTGCGACCATCACGCTGCACCTGTCGTAAATGAAATCCTCCTGCGTCCGCTTGCGCTCCCTGTCCGACATTCCCGCGTGGTACATCTCCACGCTGAACCCGCTCGACCGGAGCAGCCCGCACACGCTCTCCACATTTTTCCTTGTGGAGCAATAAACTATACTGCTGCCGCCCGAAGCGCCGCGCAGAATGCTCAGTAGTTCCCCGTCCTTATCCTTTGGCTTGCGCACCTCGAAATACAAATTTTGCCTGTCAAAGCCCGTGGTAATGGCAAACGGGTCTTTCAGCCCGAGTATCTTCACTATATCCGCCTTTACCGTATCCGTGGCGGTAGCCGTAAACGCCGCGAGAACAGGGCGTTTATCCAGCGCCGCGACAAACTCGGGTATTTTGAGATAGCTCGGGCGGAAGTCCTGCCCCCAGTGCGACACGCAGTGGGATTCGTCCACCGCCACAAGCGGTATCTCCAGCCGCCCGCACAGCTCCAGGAAATCCTCCGTCAACAGCCGCTCGGGAGCTACATACAATATCTTATACCCGCCCGCCGCGGCTATCCCGAAAATATTATGATACTCCCCCGCCGAAAGCGTACTGTTAATATAAGCGGCGCTTACGCCCGACTGGGTAAGCGCCTCAACCTGATCCTTCATCAGCGATATCAGAGGGGAAATAACGATCGTCACGCCGTCCAGCATAAGCGCGGGTATCTGAAAGCAGATCGACTTTCCCGCGCCCGTCGGCATTACCCCCAGGCAGTCCCTGCCCGCAAGTATGCTGTCAATGATCTCATCCTGCCCCTGTCGGAAGGAGCTGTGACCGAAATATTTTTTCAGCAATTCTGACTTATCCAATATCTCACCCCTTATTTTAAAAAAATTTTTCGCGACCCGCCCGCCACGGCTTACTCCGCTTCGCTGCGTTACGCCGTGGCAGGCTCTCGCGGAAAATTTTGATGCGTAAGCAAAACGCCGCTCTTTGCGAGCGTTGCTTTTGCTGCACGTTTTAAATTTTGACTAGGAGATATAATGCGGTTAAATTATGTTGACAAGGAGCTATAATGCTTTTAAGCTATGTTGACGATGAGCAAATGATTTAAAAGAATTTCAAAATTCCCGCAAGCTATCCTCGGTCGCTTCGCTCCCTGCGGTATCTTGCGGGAACCGCGCAGCATTTTGCCGTTAAGGCAAAATGCGCGACTTTTTGAAATTCTGATGCGGAGATAATTTGCGGCTGGAATTTTTGTGCCCCTTTAATTCGTGAGCGAAACGCTGACGTTTGCTTTCAGCGCCCTTGCTCCACGATTTTTATGCGCTTTAATTTCCGCACTCAATGCTGATCTCATTAAACTTACCGAGAATATCATCAATACGAAGCTCCTGCTTGCGCTCCCCGTCAATATCCATAACGGCGCTGCCGGAGTGCATCATTATCAGCCTTGAGCCGTAATCCACCGCGAACCTAAGATTATGCGTTACCATAAGCGTGGTGAGCTTTTTCTCCGTGACCACCTTCTGCGTTATCTCCATAAGCGTTTCGGAGGACTTCGGATCAAGCGCCGCGGTATGCTCGTCTAATATCAGCAGCTCGATATCCGTCATAGTCGCGATTATAAGCGCCAGAGCCTGCCGCTGCCCTCCGCTGAGAGAGCCCGCGAGCACTCCCAGCCTGTTTTCAAGCCCCATTCCGCAGGTCTCCAGCAGACTTTTGAAATACTCCTCACGGTGTTTGTTTACCGCTCTACCGAGGCTGTAACGCTTGTTTTTATTTTCCGCCAGAGCCATATTTTCCAGTATCGACAGCGTGGCGCAGGTGCCCATTTTCGGATCCTGCAAGACCCTGCCAATGTGCCTTGCGCGCTTGTATTCGGGCGCGGAGGTAATATCAGTCCTGTTGAACACCACGCTCCCCGAATCCGGACGCAGAGTGCCACAGATAACATTCAGCAGCGTGGTCTTGCCGCTGCAGTTCGAGCATACTATCGACACGAATTCACCCTCCGCCACCTTAAGGGAAAAATTGTCAAACAGACGGTTCTCATCGACCGTTCCCGCGTTAAACACCTTGTTGATGTTATTCAGCTCTAACATTTTCTCCCTCCTTTTTAGGGCGCTTCACCAGACCTCTGATCAGCTTGTGGAGCTGATCTCCGCCTATCACCAGCGCGATAAGGAATATGACCGCCTTGACGAAGTTGTTCCACTCCGTCGGCAGCCCGAGCTCCAGCACTATCTGATAGCTCGCCTTGTAAATAAGGCTGCCCAAGATCACCATAGTAGTGCCCTTCATCAGCTTTACCCGCTTGAAGATACTGAGCCCGATGATGACCGAAGCCAGACCCAGCACCACCATTCCTATACCCATCTGCTGATCGGCGCTGCCCTTGTTCTGCGCGATCACCGAGCCCGCCAGCGCCGCGAAGCCGTTCCCCAGCGCCAGCCCGAATATTTTCATAGTCCCCGGGTCCTTGCCCAGCATTATCGCGTATCTCTCGTTATCGCCGGTAGCCCGCAGCAGCAATCCGTTTTTCGTCTTTAAATAGAGGTCGACAAGCACCTTGCACGCCACTATCAGAATAAGCGAGATGATAGCCGTTCTCAGATAAAATCCGCCTATTCTTTCGGGAATGATCGTCGCGGGCGCGGAATTGAAAATAGTTTTCTTTGTGAAGAAAGAAGCTATCGCGCCGCCGTTCGTTCCCGTCCTGATTATTACCAGATTGACCGAGAGCATTGCGGTGTACATAATAATACCGCACAGCAGCGGGATTATTTTCAGCTTTACGTTCATCAGACCCGTAAGAGTTCCCGCCAGCATTCCCGCCGCAAAGGAGATCAGCAGACACAGCCAGGGGTTGACTCCGTGCAGTATAAGCACGCCCGTAAGCACCGCTCCCAGCGGGAACGTGCCGTCTACGGACAGATCGGGAAAATCCAGTATGCTGTACGTTATATACATACCCATCGCGAGGAGCGCATACATCAGACCCTCCTCAACAATTCCAATCAGTATATTCACAACAAAATTCATGTCGACCCCCGATGATAGTTGATAGTTGAAATTTAACGGTTACTTGTTTGTTACTACCTTTTCCGCGTCGGACAGGCTGTCGGGGAGAGTGATGGAGAACTGCTCCAGGACCTCCGTGTTCACAACGGGAGTACCCTCGGATATCTTTCCTACCGCCATCTCCTCGCACTTGGCGCCGTTAAGGACTTCAACACCCATTTCCGCGGTCTTAACGCCGAGAGCGACGTAATCTATCGAAATAGAAGCTATACAGCCGTTCTTTACCTGCTCGATCTCGGAGCCGTAAACGGGGATATTCGCCGCGTTAGCCTTTTCAAGCAGCGTGCTGAGGTTATTTACAACGTTGTTGTCGGTGAAGTTGTTTATGCAGTCCACCTTGCCCGCAAGAGAGGTAGCCGCCTGGGGGATATCCGCCGCGCCCGAAACGCCCTGCTCAACGACTTCAATTCCGAGGGGAGCGCATATTTCCTTAAGTGAAGCAAGGTGCGACAGAGAGTTCGCCTCGGTGGTGGTGTAAAGCACGCCTATCGACTTGACGTCGGGCTGGAGAGTCCGGATAAGCTCGACCTGCTTGTCAAGCTCCAGAATATCCGAGGTTCCCACGCAGTTTTTAATGCCCGCGTCAAAGCTCTCGGTAAGACCCGCCTCAACGGGATCGCTTACCGCGCAGAAAATAACGGGAATATCGCTGTTCTGAGCCGCGGAATACGCCGAAAGCGCCGCGGGTGTGGCGATAGCGAAGATCATATCGTAATTCTTGCTTACCATGCTGCTCGCAATGCTGTCGCAAGCGGCGGTATCGCCGTTTCCGTTCTGAAGATCGATATTGATTTTGCTTGCGTACTCGCTCGCCTTCAGACCCTGCTCGATACCGTTGTAGCAGTTATCGAGAGAGGGGTGCGCCGCGAACTGGATAACGCCGATATTGAGCGTTCCGTCATTGCCGTTGCCTGCGTCGTTATTGTCGCAGCCCGTAAAAGCTGTCGTCATGGTGAGCGCCATACCGAGCGCTGCCGCCGTCGAAATGATTTTCTTTAAGGTTTTCATATTAAGCTCCTCCTGAAATAAGTCCTTGCCGCTGTTTTATGGCAGTATCGCGCAAAGATTGTGCGGCAATTGCGCCAGCAGTTTTTTCGTCAGATCGTGCAAGCTTGACGCCGGCGGGCTGACGCCCGTCAAGGAAAGCTTGTGCAAGATGACGGAAAATATGCAAGCAAGTGCCGTACAAAGCGCGCAGCGCGGTCTTTGTGCGGTGTTGCCTTGATTTATGCGGCTTTTATTTTGGGGCATAAAAAAACCTGCCCCTGTTCTACATGGGACAAGATACGTCTATCCTGCGATACCACCCAAATTCGCCCCTTAAGGCGCACTCTGCCCGCGCTGCCGCCGTTATCGCGGCAATACGGTCTCGCTTAACGCGCGCAACGTCGCCCCTACTCGAAAAATCTTTCGGTTTGCCCTCGCAGGTCCATTCGGCAAAGCTATCCTGCCGCGCTCCCACCGACGGCGGCTCTCTGTAAGGCTTTGACAATGCTTACTACTCCTGCTCACAGGTTTAATATCACTATACATTTTGTATTATAGCACACTGTTCCTGCTTTGTCAAGGGGATAAACGCAAAAAATTGATAATGTACAATGAAAAATGGATAATCAAGGTACGCCGCCTGTGGCGGCGATTTAAATCGCGGCTTCGCCGCGTTCCGAAATTATCAATTATCCATTATACATTATCAATTGTTCATTTCTCCCTTTGTGCCTCTTTCAGCATCTGCTCCGCGGTCTTTTTGCTGCTCTCGCTGCCCTCGCCGTCGATTATGCGGGCTAGCTCCGCCTTTCTTCCCTCGAAATCAAGCCGCTCGATATGGGTGAACGTCCGCCCGCCGTCGGTCTGCTTTTCGATCAGCAGATGGCAGTCCGCGCGCGAGGCTATCTGCGCCAGATGGGTTATGCAGAGCACCTGCCGCTTGCGCGCGGTCTCCGCCAGCTTTATGCCCACTTTCTGCGCCGCCCTGCCGCTTATACCCGCGTCCACCTCGTCAAAAATCAGCGTGGGGATATTGTCGTTCTCCGCGAGAACGCTCTTTATCGCCAGCATTATTCTGGAAAGCTCGCCGCCGCTGGCTATCTTGTTGAGCGGCTTAAGCTCCTCGCCCGCGTTTGCGGAGATAAGCATTTCCACCGTGTCGCGCCCGTTTATGGTGACCTTATCGGGCTTTACCGCGAACACTATCTTCACCTGCGGCATGGCGAGAAAGCTCAGCTCGCCGCATATCTCCGCCGAGAGCTTCTCCGCGGCGGCTGTCCTCAGAGCCGTAATGTTGTCCGCGCGGCTCTTTACCTCCTCCGCGAGGATATGCTTGCGCTCGGAAAGCTCCTCGATCTCGTCCTCCATGCCGCCGAGCTCCGCGAGCTCCCCGCGGCACTGCTCGAGATAATCCACAAGCTCGTCGCTCTCCATATTGTACCTGCGCTTGGCGTGCTTCAAAGCCGAAACGCGGTCGGCAAGCTCCTCCTGCCGATACTCGTCGTCGTCCCTCACCAGCGCTATTATCTCGGCGGCGATATCCTCCGCCTCGGGAATTATCTCCTCCAGGCGCTCCGCAAGCTCTCCCACAGCGGGCTCGGCGTCCGCAACGCTCTCCAGAGCCTTGCGCACCTCGCGCAGCAGGTCTATCGCCGCGGGAGCTTCCTCCGCGTTAAGGCAGCCGTAAGCGCTGTACAGAGCCGCGCGTATCCTCGCGGAGCTTCTGCACCGCTCCAGCTCGCTTTCCAGGCGCTCGCCCTCTCCCTTTGAGAGATCAAGAGCCTCCAGCTCCTCGATTATCGCGGTAAGCCGCTCGGTCTTGAAAACGCGGTTTTCATTTTCCTCCCGCAGAGCCTTAAGCCGCCGCGACACTCGTGAAAACTCGCGGAATTTCCCGCGGTACTCCTCCATGACCCCGCCGATAGCTCCGTAATTATCCAGAATATCCCGCTGATTGTCATTCGACATAAGTATCCTGTTTTCGTGCTGACCGTGTATATCCACCAGCAGACTGCCAACCTCGCGCAGCATAGCCGCTGTCGCCGTTCTGCCGTTTATCCGCGCGGAGCTTTTCCCGTCCGCGGATATCTCCCTTGTGAGCATGACCTCGCCGTCCTCCGCGGAGAACCCGAGCTCCGAGAGCTTGTCCGCAGCCTCGGCGGGGAGCTCGTCAAAAACCGCGCTTATTACCGCCTTGGGCGCGCCCGTGCGGACGATATCCTTTGTGGTGCGCTGTCCGAGAATAGCGTTGATACCGCCTATCAATATACTTTTACCCGCGCCCGTTTCGCCCGTGAACACGTTGAATTTATCGTCAAACCGCGCGTCCACACGCTCTATCACCGCGAGATTCTCAATAGAAAGCTCCTTTAACACTTACACACCCCCGATATCAGTTGACAGTTGATAGTTGATAGTTGACAGTTAAGGAGTCCGCCTTCGGCGGAATTGATTTAAATCATCGCCGAAGGCGATACCTTAACTGTCAACTGTACACTATCAACTGTACATTGTCTTCAGCTGCTCCATCAGACGAAGCGCGTGCTTTTCCGAGCGGGTAAGGGCGAAGATGGTGTCGTCCCCCGCGATAGTTCCCACGACCAGCCCGAAGCCCTTTTCGTCCACTATCTTGCAGGCGGCGGGAGCCATTCCCGCGTGACAGCGTATCACCACCGTATTCCCCGCGTAATCCACCGAAATAACCGACTGCGCGAAAATACTGTTGTACGGCTCGCGGGAGACCGCTCCCACATAGTAACAGTTCGCGCCGCTCTCCGCTATGCCC
>CAZKJC010000008.1:0-11255 GCA_964552995.1 uncultured Ruminococcus sp. | reverse complement strand
TTAAGCTCCCGCATATCCCGCGAGATGGTCGCCTGCGTGGCGTTTATACCCGCCTCGGCAAGACAGCGGCGCAGCTCCTCCTGCGTTTCGACCTCTTTTTCGGATATTATTCTCAACAGCGTTGCCTGGCGCTGCCGTTTCTCCATAGCGGATAACACCTCTTTTAGTTATTAGTTGACGGTAGCCGTTTTTTTTACAGCAATTTTTTCGCCTTGACGATAAGGTAATTCGATTTGAGAAAATCCTTTACCAGCTCCGGACGCTTTTGCAGCGCGTACTCGTCGGGAACGGGTTCGCATATCTCCTCAATTGTAAATCCCGCCGCGATGACCGCGTTTATTACCTCCGAAAAAGTCCGGTGATATTTCTCCACACTATCCACAAACCACTTCACCGTGCGTTTTCCGCCGCGCTGATAGTCGGAAAATGTCCAGGACACGCGGTTTCCGTTTTCGTCATAATTCCAATGACCTCCGCCCACAGTCGCCGTTATAACAGGGTGCTCCTGCGAGAAAAGTAGCGTTCCTCCCCGCTCCGTCAGCGCGTAAATTTCCCGCATAAGCCGCCGGAAATCCTCCGCGTAATGCACCGCCAGCGAGCTGTAAACCAGTCCGAAAGCGCCGTCAAGCCCCGACAGGTCGGACATGCTCATTCGCAGATAGGTTATTTTTTCGTGGGAGCAGTTCTCCCGCGCCAGCTCCAGCATTTTCTCCGAGAGATCTATTCCCATGACGCTCTCCGCGCCGCGGTTCACGAAATCCAGGCAGTTCCCGCCCGCGCCGCAGCCGATATCCAGCACTCTTTTTCCTTTTACATCGGGCAGGAGCTTACGCATAGCGGGCTGCTCCAGCAAAACATTGAGATTATCGTCGGTCTCCCTTAAAGCCTTATAGCCCTCAAAAAAATCGGGATCGTCAAAAATATTCTGTTCCATAAACCCTCCTTATTTTAATTTGAAATTTTCCGCGTCAGGCTCTCGCGAAAAATTTCCTGCGCCGACATTGCGTTGCAATAGCTTTTTATATAGGTTGACGAGAATTGAATGATTTAAATGGGAATTTCAAAATTTCGGCTAATCACACTCCGTTCGTTCGCTGCGCTCGCTCACTGCGCGTGCTTAGCCGAAACCGCGCAGCATTTGCCGTTCGGTGAGTTTTGCGCAAAATGCTACAAAATGCTATAAGCAGCCACACAATTGTTGCGCAAAACTTCATGCGCGACTTTTTGAAATTCTGATGCGTGGACATTATGCCGCTCTGATTTATTTCAGCGGCTGCATGAGCTTGCTGTGCACCGAACCGTAGAAGCCGCCGCCCGCCTCGATAAGCCGCAGCGTTTTCGCGGAGCGCGTCAGCCTTATCTCGTCGCCCTCGCCGAACGAGAGATCGTTCTCCCCGTCGATATCCACGCTCACGCGGCTTCCCTGGTAGCCGCGAACACTCACCGCGACCTCCTGCTGCGCGGAGAATATCATCGGGCGGTTAAACAGCGTGTGAGGGCAGAGCGCGGTGAACTCTATGCACTCAAGCTCCGGCGAGAGTATCGGTCCCCCCGCCGACAGCGAATAAGCGGTAGAGCCTGTGGGAGTGCTCAATATCACCCCGTCCGCACGTAGTCGCGAAACCTCCGCGCCGCCGCAGAAAACGCGGAACTCGGGCAGCTTTGAGCCGCTCTCGCGGGCTATCACCACGTCATTCAGCACCGGCTTGACCCTCCGCGAGCCGTCGGCGCGTATCACGGCGCAGTCCATCAGCATTCTGCGGCTGATACTGCCCTCGGCGAGCAGCCGCGGTATCTCCCCGATCTCGCTGCGCTCCAGCGTAGCCATAAAGCCGAGCCTGCCCATGTTCACTCCAAGCAGCGGGATATCGTATTCCGCCGCGGTCTTGCCCCACTTAAGAATAGTCCCGTCGCCGCCAATGGTGACGATATGGGTGCATTCCGCGGGGGAGCTTACCGTTTTCGCGGGGATATCGCCGCCATTCCACACACAGGGGGTGATCCCGCTGTTTTCCAGTATGCGGGAGATATCCCGCACCGGCTCCATCGACTCCGCGATCATCTCGTTGCAGCCTATAAGCACTTTCATGCCACTCACCCCTTTTCGGCCGTAATGCTTTTGTTTTATGTTGACGAGAAGTAAATGATTTAAATGAGAATTTCAAAATTTCCGCAAACGCTCCTCGGTTGCTCACTTCGTTCGCTCCCTGCAGAGTTTTGCGCAAAAGCCACAAAATGCAATAAACTGCTACGCGAATGTTGCGCAAAACTATCGATTGCGGAAACCGTGCAGCATTTGCCGTTAAGGCAAATGCGCACTTTTTGAAATTCATGCCCCAACATTACGTTGCAATAATTTTTTTAGGCACATCAGATATTCCTCGTTGCCGTCCCCGCCCGTTATGGGGGAGTTGACAACACCGACCACCGCGAATCCGCAGCCCCGCGCGAAATCCGTCAGCTCCTCGACTACTCTGCGCCGTATCTTCTCATCGGTGACTATGCCGCGCTTGTTCAGCGCCTTGCGCCCCGCCTCAAACTGCGGCTTTATCAGCGCCACCGCTCTGCCGCCGCTTTTCAGCAGCCTGTTGATCTCCGGCAGTATCATTTTAAGGGAGATAAAGGACGCGTCCGCGCCGATAAAATCCGCGCCCTCGGGGTATTCATCAAGCGAAAAATCCCGTATATCCGTCTGCTCGTGGGATATTACGCGAGGATCTTCGCACAGCTTTTCCGCAAGCTGATCTCTTCCCACGTCCACCGCGTAGACCCTTTCCGCGCCGTTTTGCAGCATACAGTCCGTAAAGCCGCCTGTGCTCGCGCCCACGTCCACGCAGACCGCTCCCGAGATATCAAGCCCGAAGTGCTCCAGTGCGCCCTCCAGCTTCAGGCCGCCGCGCCCTACGTACTTGGGTTGTTTTATCTCCTCAATAGTGATATTGTCCGCTTCCGTTACGTCCATAGAGCTTTTTTCCGCCATTTTCCCGTTGACGTAAACGCCGCCGATATTTATTAGGCTTTGAGCCGCCGTGCGGCTCTTGGCGAGCTTTTTTTCGGCAAGATAAACATCAAGACGCATTATTTTCTCCCGATTCACCGTTCGGAGATCAGACGGCGTATCATTCCCGCCCTGTCCAGCCCGAACATTTCAAGCTGCTCCTCCACCGTTCCCATGGGGACAAAGCTGTTGTTCACTCCCACCGTTTCATAAGCGCCGCGGTACCCGCGAGCCGTAAGCGCGGCCGCGAAGCCCTCTGCCGCGCCGCCGCGGAGTATCCCCTCCTCGAAAAATATCACGCGCTCATAGCCCGACGCGATATCTATCGCGCCCTCGGGCACGGGAGAAATTCTCACCAGGCGCAGGAGATCGGCGCCCGTTTCCGCGCATGCCGCCGCAAGCTCCGCGGATATCCTACCGTAGCTTACCGCGAGGGTCTTGCCGTGCTTTCCCGAATAGGCGAGCTCACGCGCGGGTATCAGCGCCGCGCCCGCCGCTCCGAGCATATCCGCCGAAGCCGCGTTCTCTCCCCCCTTGGGATAGCGCACCGCCGCCACGCCCTCAATATCGTACAGAGCCCTTTTCAGGCACTGCCGAAGCTCCTCAAAGGAAGCGGGCGCGAGAATTACGGTATTCGGTATCATTCGCAGCATGGGAACGTCGAAGATACCCTGGTGCGTTTCTCCGTCGGCTCCCACAAAGCCCGCGCGGTCTATCGCCAGCACTATGTGCGTTTTCTCGATAGCGCAGTCGTGGACGATCTGGTCAAATCCCCGCTGTAAAAAGGTGGAGTACACCGCGAACACCGGCAGCATTCCCTCGACTGCCAGCCCCGCCGCAAAGGTCACGGAATGCTGCTCCGCTATCCCCGCGTCGAAAAATCTGGCGGGACAGGAATCCTTGAAGTAATTCAGCCCCGTGGCGTACTTCATCGCCGCCGTTACCGCGCATATCCTGCCGTCCAGCTTGCCGAGCCGCTCCAGCTCCCGCCCGAAAACCTCGGAATAACAAAGCCGCGGCTTGCTTTTCACAATAGCGTGATACTCCCCCGGGTTCTCCTCCGCGGGCTTGTAGCCCTTTCCCTTGCTTGTGAAAACGTGCACCACACAGGGGCGCTCTGTCAGCTTTGCCAGCGAGAGCGCTTCGATAAGATTTTCCAGATCGTGTCCGAATACGGGCCCTATATAAGCGAAGCCCAGATTTTCAAACAGCGTGCTGTTGTCGTAGAGCGCGTCCTTGAGGATACTTTTCGCGGCGCGGACGGCGCGCTCCATTCTCTCGCCGACAAGCGGCACGGAGGACAGTGCGGTCTTGACGTGCTCCTTGGCGCAGTAGTAGCGCCGTGTGGAGCGGATATGCGCCAGATACCGCGCGAACGCTCCGGTACTTTTGCCGATGGACATCGCGTTATCGTTCAGTATCAGCGTGAGGGGCAGCCCGCTCTTCCCCGCGTTGTTTATTCCCTCGTAAGCCATGCCGCCGGTGAACGCTCCGTCGCCGATCACCGCCGCGACCGCTCCGCGCTCGTTCTTTATGCGCATAGCGGAGGCTATTCCCAGCGCCGCGGACACCGACGTGCTGCTGTGCCCCGAGATAAACGCGTCCGCCTCGGACTCCTCCCGCCGTGTAAAGCCGGAAATACCGCCCTTCTGCCTGAGCGTTTCAAAGCGGGAATACCTTCCCGTGAGCAGCTTGTGGGCGTATGCCTGGTGACCCACGTCCCACAGAATTTTATCCCTCGGCACGTCGAAAACGTAATGCAGAGCCACCGTCAGCTCCACCGTTCCCAGATTGGAGGACAGGTGCCCGCCGTTCTCGTAGACCGTATGCAGAATACAGCTCCGCAGCTCCCTGCAAAGCGCTTTAAGCTGCGGAACGGTCATTTTTGATATTTTGTCGTGATTTATTTCGTCGTTAAGATACATCAGCAGCACCTCGATAAAAAACTAAAAGCAGCACAGTGTCGTCGCAACCGAAGCGCAGACTATTCCGGCAGAGGGAACACCATAGCGATAAGTATTCCCAGCAGCGAGCCCGCCAGCACCTCCAGCGGGGTATGCCCGAGGAACTCCTTGAAGTCCCTGCGCTCGGTAAGCTCGGAGGCTTCCTCGTCCTCTTCGCCGCTAAGCTGCGATATTTCATCGTCCATCTCGTCGATGACCTTGCGCAGGCGATTCAGCTCCTTTGCGTGAAGCCCAGCGTTATAGCGCACGCTCATAGCGTCGTAGATGACCACGCCCGCCAGTATCATTGAAAGCGCAAAGGCGGGGCTGGAAAATCCCTGTGAACGAAGCGTATAGATAGCCACCGATACCACCAGCGAGGAGTGTGAGGAGGGCATTCCGCCCGCGCCCGTTATCCTCTCGGGGTCAAATGTCTTGTATTTAACGGCGTAGTGGATCGTCTTAAGTATCTGCGCCGCAAGCCACGAGATAACTCCCACCGTAAGAATGGGATTTGCCATCAGTAATTTCATTATATGCAGATTTCTCCAATCAATAATCGCGTTTCAGAAGCATCTCCGTCAGCTCCATAAGAGCCTCGTTGTCCTCGAACTCCTCAAGGCACTTTTCCGCTTCCTTGGTGAGCCGCTCCGCTTCGGCGCGCGCCTTGTCAAGCCCGACGGCCGTCACATAGGTGAACTTTCCGCTTTCCGCGTCGCTGCCCACGGGCTTTCCGAGCCGCTTTTCGTCCGCGGTGACGTCCAGTATATCGTCGATTATCTGAAACGCCAGCCCCAGCCGCTGACCGTAGCTCCCCGCCGCAAGCTGCTTTGCCGCTCCCGCTCCCGCCGTAATACACCCCGCGCGACAGCAGAACTCCAGCAGCGCCCCCGTTTTCATTCTGTACATCTCCAGCATTATCGGCGTATCGAGCTGCTTTCCGACGTTCTCCGTATCTATGACCTGCCCGCCTATCATGCCGTATATCCCCGCATGTTTTCCCAGCAGCTCTATTATTTTCAGCGCCGCCGTCTGCGGTATGATCCCTTTAAGCGCCGCTCCCGCTATTATTTCCGCGGGCATTATCGCCAGAGCGTCCCCAGCGAGCAGCGCGTCAGCCTCGCCGAACGCCTTGTGGCAGCTCGGCTTTCCTCTGCGCATATCGTCATTATCCATACACGGCAGATCGTCGTGTATCAGCGAGAACGTATGCATCATCTCTATCGCGCAGGCGACCGGCAGAGCCGTTTCCGGTTCTCCGCCGCACACGCGGCAGAACTCCATGACCAGCGCGGGCCTTATGCGCTTACCGCCCGCCGTAAGGCTATACCGCGCCGCCTCAATGACCCGCCTTTGCAGGCACTCCCTGTCGGGAATATACCGCTCTATGGCCTCCTCCGTAATTTCCGCATATGTTTCCAATATCTCCGAGATCATTGTAACCCCTTATTTAAAAAAATTTTTTGCGAATTATTAAAAAAATTTTTCGCGACCCGCCCGCAAAAACTCCGCTGCGCTCCGTTTTCACGGGCTCTCGCGAAAAATTTTCCTGCGTGGGCGGAGCGTTGCTCTTGTCGAGCGTTGCTTTCCTGCGTGAGCTTTTTGTCGCTCTTTTCTCACGTTGCTTTGCAGCGTGAGTTCGCGTTGTTCTTGGCGGGCGTTGCTTTCCTGCGTGGGCGAAGCGTTGTTCTTGTCGAGCGTTGTTTTGCCATGCGGACTTTTTCAATTCTTGACGGCTGACCTTATCAGATCCGCCGCGAAGCGGCACCGAAACTATCAACTATCAACTATCAACTGTCAACTGTCATGTCTCTCCGCCCTCGATCTGCTCCACCTTCAGCTTAGCGCTCTCAATATATTCCTTGCAGAATTTTACAAGCTCCGCCGCTTCGGCGTAGAGCTTCATTGACTGCTCCAGCGGCAGCTCCGAGCCGCTCATGCTCTCGGATATCTCATTAAGGCGCTTCATTGCCTGTTCAAACTCCATATTCACTACCCTTTTCCTTTATTCCCGACAACTTTTATGTATCCGCATCACCGGAGCAATATCACATATATCACTCAATATGCTCGACGTGAGTTCTTAAAAAGTCGAAATATTTCAGTCCGTCGTCCTCTCCGTTCTCATACGGCTCGAATATTTCTTTCCCCTCCATCATATAGGCTCGGAGCAGGTACTCCACAGCGTTTCTTTCATCTCCGAGTTCAAGACAACATTCCCCCAGCCGAAGCATAATAAACGGATTTCCGTATCCGCCGCCGCTCAGATTTCCACGCGCCTTGTCAAAGCATTCATGCGCCTGCGAAAACTTTCTTTGTTTAAAATAAACGTCCCCGATAGCGGCGAGAAACCATATCGTTTCGCCATAGCATTGCTGCGGCTGCGGTATCAGAGCAAGCCCTTCCTCCCACGCCCGTACGGCTTCCTCATATTTTTCCTCGTCCTCGAGCCTGTTGCCCCTTTCGGCAAATTCGTCTAACCTCGCCTTGAGCTCGGCAGCTATTTCTTCAGGATATTCATCCTTTTTATTTCCTAAAAACGATTCCATAATAAGCCTCCGCTATTCCTCCGATACCGATGTGACCGTAGCCGCCGCGCTTCCGCGAGCCAGCTTTACCCTGATCTCGTCGCCCTCTTTAAGCTCCTCCGCGCCGCGCACTATCTTCTCGCCGCAATAGGTCACCGAATACCCGCGCGCCAGTACTCCAAGCGGGTTCAGCGCCGAAATGACCTCCGCGCTCCTCATGAATGAACGCTCCGCTCTTTCAACGGAATTATGCATTTTCAGCGCCACGGAATCCGCCAGCACCGCAAGCCTGCGCTCTCCCTCCGCTATCCTGCTCTGCGGGGACAGCGCCCTGATAAGTCCCGCCGCCGAGTTCAGCGCGCGCTCCCTGTCGGCTATCCTCCTCATAACGCAGGAACCTATATACCGCCTTACGCCGTCAAGCTCCACAGAGAGCTCCGAGATATCGGGCACGGCAAGCTCCGCCGCCGCCGAGGGCGTAGGCGCTCTCAGATCGGCCGCCAGATCGGCAAGCGTTGTGTCTATCTCGTGCCCCACCGCGCTTATGGTCGGTATCCTGCTTGCGTAGACCGCCCGTACTACCTCCTCGGTATTATAGGCGGACAAGTCCTCTGCCGAGCCGCCGCCGCGCCCGAATATTATCAGCTCCGCGCCCGTATCCTGCGCCGCCGCGATACCCCGCGCCACCGACCGCGGAGCGTATGCTCCCTGCACCGTGACCGGCACTACCGTCAGCTTTGCGATGGGATACCGCCTTGAAATAACATTTATTATATCCTGTAACGCCGCCCCGCCCGGAGCGGTCACCACCGCGATATTAGACGGTCTGGCGGGCTTGGGGCGCTTCTGCGCGAAAAGCCCCTCCGCCTTGAGCCGCTTATACAGCTCCTCAAAAGCGACGGCCTGCTCGCCCTCGCCGTCGCGGGTCATCTCGGTGCAATACACCTGATACTCGCCGTTTACCTCATAAACCCTTATCGAGCCGCGCACTATCACGCTGTCGCCGCTTTTCGGGGAGAATTTCACCCCTGCCGCCTTGTCCGCGAACATCACCGCCCTGAGCCGCGTCTGCTCGTCCTTAAGCGTAAAATAAAGATGTCCCGTCGGCGCGTGACGGGTGAAGTTGGATATCTCACCGCGCACCGCGACGTTCCCCAGACGGCTGTCCCCCTTTATAAGGGAGCTTACCACGCGGTTCACCTGCGACACCGTAACGATCGGCGGACTGCTTCTGTTTTCCGTTATCATTTTTCCGCCAACTCACCCATATAGGAATTAAGTATACCGTTGATAAACGCGCTGTCGGGCTTCATGGAGTATTTTTTCGCAAGCTCCACCGCCTCGTTTATCGCCGCCGCGCAGGGCACTCTGTCGCAATATTTCATCTCGTAGACCGCTATTTTGAGTATCACCATATTCACCTTGGCGATACGCGACACGGAACGCGTTTTTGAATATTTCGCGATTATCTCCGTAAGCTCCTTGTCGTGCTCGGTCACTCCGCGCACTATCTCATCGGTCTCCTGGTTCTTGCGCATATCGAAGCCCTCGGCGTTCAGCTCCTCTATCTCCTCGGGAGTCGTGCCGAACAGCGTCTGAAATAAGATCAGAAACGCGCCCTCGCGCACCTCGGGTCTTGTAAGCCTTTCCTCCATACGATCAAATGTCCTCCGCATTTATACAGCGGTAAGAGGGCGGTCGCCCTCCGTCAGCCGTTTATTTATCTTTTTTTAATTCTCTTTTTCTTTGAGCTTTATTCCCGCTACTACCACGTCTACCTTGGTAACGGTATATCCCGTCATATTCTGTATAGCGGACTTGACGCTTTTCTGAACGCTCTCCGAAACATTTACCGCGTTATAGCCCTCCATAACGACGATCTCTATCCTCAGCGACGCGGTCTCGCCCGACAGGCGCACCCGCACCGCGCCGAGAAATCCCGCCTTTGCGCCCGCGACAGCGAGCCGCTGACCCTCCAGCGCAACTCCCTCTATCTCCGCCGCGGCGGTCTCCGCTATTTTTACCAGAACGTCGACCGATATCTTAATGCTGCCCACAGCATGACCTCTTTTCATCTCCATAACAAATCCTCCGTGTCAGAAGCAGAGGTAAGACGTAAGACAGCCGCGCGTTCTTACCTCCGGCTTTAAAATATCTACCCTTTAGTATAGCACATTTTTAACATTTGTACAAGAGGTTTTTCGTATATTATGCAAAAAATTAGCTTGTTTTTGCAATATTATAAGCTGACCAATCAGATGTCCGCCGCGATATCCGCGAACTCTCCGCCGCAGGCTCTCGCCAGATCGTCGGGAGCAAGCTCAAGCTGCAAGCCCAGCCGTCCCCCGCTTACGATCATCCTGTCAAGATCCCGCGCGGTAAGGTGTATCACCGTGCGGTACTGCTTTTTCATTCCGACGGGCGTACAGCCGCCTCTTATATAGCCCGTGACCGCGTTGATATCCTTTACATGTACCATTTCAAGGGACTTCTCCCCTACCGTTTTCGCGCACTTTTTCATATCCAGTTCCCTGTCCACGGGCAGGGCGAAAACGTAGTAATTCCCGCTTTTACCCACCGTCACCAGAGTTTTAAAAGAGCTGTCGCGGCTCTGCCCAAGCATATCCGCGATATGGACTCCGTCAATAAATTCATCGCATTCGTAGCTGTTGACGGTATAATTTATCTTTAACTTGTCAAGCATACGCATTGCGTTCGTTTTTGCTTCTTTTGCCATATTCCGATCCCCCGCAAAATATTTCCGCCCCTTTGTGGGGGCGGAAAAGGTATTCCTCAGATCTCCTCGTCGTCGAGCCAGTCGTCGCAGTCGCTGATAAGATTCGTCTTATTCATCAGAAAGTACGCCACTCCGACCGCGGCAGCCGCAGCCAGCGCGATAATGCCCGAAATAATAACGATTTTCTTGGTCATGTGCTTATCCTCCCTTATTGATATCTCTGGGCAAGCTCGCCAATGCTGTTGTCATTGGTAGGCTCGCCGATCGCCCCGAATTTCCAGTCGCCCTTGAAGCGGTACACCTCGCCGAAGATCATAGCGGTCTTTCCGTCGTAGTTCTCGGAGAGATTGTACTTGCACAGCTCCTTGCCTGTATCCGCGTCAACGATGCGTATAAAGGCGTTCTTTATCATACCGAAATGCTGCTTGCGCTGCATAGCCTGGTAAATATTTACCACGAAGACAATTTTCGAGAAATCCGCGGGGACCTTCGTCAGCTCGACTATGATCTGCTCGTCGTCGCCGTCGCCCGCGCCCGTGAGGTTATCTCCGCAATGGCGCACAGCCCCGCTGCGGTGAGTAAGATTACCGAAATACACAACGTCTATCGCGCCCATCAGCTTATCCGTATTTGCGTTTATGAGTATCGCCGACGCGTCGCAGTCGATATCCTCGCGCTTCTGGAACAGCGAGAACCCGCGGGGAGCTTCGTCCCAGCCAAGACCCACTACCAGCGTTTTCAAAGACGAATTATCCTTTGTAAGATCGACCTTCTGACCCTTTTGAAGATTTACCGACATATTGTACCTCCGTATGGTTATTTTTTCCCTGTTACTGCTATTATACAACATTTTTTATATAAATGCAAGGGGAAAAGAAAATTTTTTATAATTTCTGCCGGTGCGTAAATATTGATCCGGGCTGTTATGCGTTTATGCTATGTTGACAAAGAGCTGTAATGCGGTTATGTTATGTTGACGAGGAGCAGTTAATAAATGTTGACGAGGAGTAAATGATTTAAAAGAATTTTTCGCACCGGCGAACTCCGTT
>CAZKJC010000007.1:0-22168 GCA_964552995.1 uncultured Ruminococcus sp. | reverse complement strand
CGGGCTTCTCCGCTGCGAAAACATCGCAGGCAATAGCGCCGTCAGCAGCCTCAAGAATAATGGTGTAGCCGTTTTTCGTCAAAGTGTCCTTTATGAGCATTCTCATAAAAGCCGCATCGTCTACCAGTAAAATCTTTGTGTCCATTACTTTTTCTCCTTAATGAAAAAATTAAAAGGTTTATTGGTAGTATTTTATTCTCTACCAAGACTATCCATGAATTTTGACTTAACTATTTCGGTAATTCTTACCGCAAAGTTATCGTCAATAACGACTACATCGCCTCTGGCGATAAGGTTTCCGTTTACCACCACGTCGACCGGCGCGCCCGCCTGCCGTTCAAGCTCGATGATCGTTC
The DNA here is from genome assembly GCA_964552995.1 of uncultured Ruminococcus sp. Lineage (GTDB taxonomy): Bacteria > Bacillota > Clostridia > Oscillospirales > Ruminococcaceae > CAG-115. Next base: position 21,812 of record CAZKJC010000007.1, on the reverse strand, counting down.
CCTGTGAGAACTCCAGTATCTCCTTTACCTTCCTCGTAGCGGTGCCGATCTCAACGCTTATCTCAAGCGGAACGCCCATCAGCAGTTTAAGGTTGTCCTGCTGATCCCCCGGAAGTCCGAAGTCCACGTTGTCAAACTGGTGGAGCTGCGCGTTCTGGATATTGACGGGAGGCATGGGAGGCGGATATGCTCCGTATGCCGCATACTGATTGGGGTAACCGTATCCGCCCTGAGGGGGATACGCGGGCTGCTGATACATCGGCTGCGACGCAGGCTGACCGGGTTGCATAGGCTGCATCGGCTGCATGGGCGCCATTGGCTGACCCTGTGGCATCTGCGTCTGACCGGACATCGGGGCGGGCGGCGGAGCCGCGGGCGCTTGTGCCGTAGCCTGAGCCGCAGCTTCTGCTGCCGCGGCGGCTGCCTTCTGCTCCTCCTCGATCTTGAACTGGTCGATCATCTTAGCCGAAAGCGTCTTTGCAAGATCAAGCGACAGCACCGACATGAACTCACTGTTCATTACGCCGTCGATGGTCAGATTAAACGAAACCGCAACAACGCTCTGATCGTTGTCCATTTCACAGAGGTCGCCGAATTTGGCTTCCTCAATTATGTAGGGAGTAGGAGTCGAGATATCGACCGTCATACCCAGCAGATCCGACAGAGCGGTAGCCGAAGCGCCCATCATCTGGTTCATGACCTCGCTGACCGCGCTTATGTTCATCTCGTCGAACTCAAAGTCGGGCGAAATTACCAGCGGATTTCCAAGAAGCTGATTCAAGATAAGCTGAACGTCGTCCTGCTTGAGTATCATCATGTTCAGTCCCGTGATACCGGTGACGTACACGATCTTAACGCAGATGGCGGGCTCAAGATTATCGTAATTCAGCTCTCCGACCTTGACGACCTTGACCTCCGGAGTGGTGATCCAGACCTTGGCGTTCAGCAGCTCCGAAACAGCAGTTGCAGCGGAGCCCATGCTGATGTTCATTATTTCGCCGACCGAGTCAATTTCATAAGTGGTGAACTCATTTTCCATTTCGTTAGCCATCAGAAATTATACCTCAATTCTCAATAAAATTATCGATCATAACCGCTTTCTTGTTATTGTATGTACCCATCTTACCATCGCACCAAACTCTGTCGCCAACCTTTATCGTAATGTTTGATGCTATATTTTTATTAAGCGGTATTACGTCATTCACCTGGAGCGTCAGCACCTCGTACAGATCAAGATTTATCTCGTCGAGCACGGCTTTGATTACCAGGTCTGTTGTACTGATTCCGTTCAGTATGTTATCGCGACGCTCCGTTTCGCGGTTTTTGTCCGTCTTTTTCCTTGAGCCGGTATAACGCGGTATAAATTTACCCATGATCTCATCGAGATTTATCGCGGGAATGCACACGGAAATGATCGACTTTACTCCGTTCACCTCGACCTCCAGGGCTACGATTATTACTGTATCCTCGTGTCCGATCGTCTGAACGACGCGGGAGTTGGTCTCGATCCCTATCAGTCTTGGTTCCATCTCGATGTGCGACGTCCACGGCTCCTTGAGAAGATTTGACAAAGCTGCCATGATGTCGGTCATGATAGTTATTTCAATTTCGGTGAAATCGCGGTTTACATCGCGATACTCTCCCTTTCCGCCCAACAGGCGGTCTATCATGGTGTAAGTTATAGCGTTGGATATCTGTATGATAATATCTGTTTCGCTCACCTCGTCGTCAATGATACCCATATCGACCATGCCCATCATCACATAGTCCGGCAAGGCGTTGTTAAACTCGCTGTACCGCTGCTCCTCGATATTTACGAGCGATACATTGCAGTAAAGTCTGAGCAGACCGGTAAAGTACGAGGAAAGAAGTCTTGCGTAGTTCTCAAAGATACTGTCGAGAATCTTAAGCTGTTCTCTCGTAAACTTCTTAGGCGCTCTGAAATCGTACTCCTTAACTTCCGACTCCTCCTTTGGCGTAACAACGGGGTCAGCACCCATCGCAACGTTTTTCAGCATTTCATCGATCTGAGCCTGCGTCAAAACGTCAGCCATCAGTATCCCCCCTTCTCAGTTTTTATTGGATCATTCACTGTCAGCGCCATCGTCCGCGTTATCCGCATTCGACGGTTCGCTGTCCGCCGCTAACAGGAATTGGCTGTAATCGCCCATGGCGATTGGTCCCTCATAGCCTATCGAGCTTGAGCCCGTATTGGGGAAACGCTCTTCAATGCCGTTTATTATAAGCTGCGTTGAACCGTCGGGCAGCTTGGGATCATCCGTGTCGCGGTCGCCGTCGGGATCGATCTGACTGGTAGTCAGCTGGTAGTCATGCTCCAATATATCCTGCATTTCCTCAACGGTATATCCGCCGTCTGCCTTCTCTTCAAGAAGAAGTATCTCAACGCGCCTGTTGTGCGCGCGCCCTTCCTCCGTGGAATTATCGGCTACCGGCTCGGTGCAGCCGTACCCTCTGACCCTGAATTTGCTGCTGGGCAGGAAAGTGCGGTACTCCATAAACTTAACAACGCTGCTCGCGCGCAGCGAGGACAGATCCCAATCGTTCTCAGCCGATATAGCCATAGCGGTGTGACCGGTTACGCTGCAGGTGCGGATAAAGCTCTGGGCTGCTTTGAGCCCGGGACCCATTCCGTTGATCGCCGCGCGCCCCGCCGAACTCAGCTCGTAGCTGTTAGGCTCAAAGAAAATATCGTCGTCAAAGGTTATGGTTATATGCGCCGCGCCCTGCTCAAGGGCTATCTGGTCGGAAAGCTCATTTTGATCCACATACTCCGACAGATACTGATAAAGCCTGTCAAAGCTCTGCGGAAGCTCGCCGCTGCCGCCGTTGGTGTTGGGATTATCGTCCGTGACGCCCTCTCCGTTTTCGGCAACGGGGTCGGGAGAACGAACATATTCGTTGACATACTTACCATGCGACTGGAACGCCTGGTAGATAAACTGCCATTTCTGGTCGTCCAGACTGGACGAAGCGTACAGCATAACGAAGAACGTCAGCAGCAGCGTGACCATGTCGGCATATGTATTGAGCCAGTCATTACTGTGATCTTCTTCAAATTTCTTCTGACGTTTAGCCAACCCGGTTCTCCTCCTTTATCCCCAAATGTCAAAATAAAGACCTAATCAACTAATATATTATAACATATTTTACTCTAATTTGCAAATACTTTTTGCATTATATTCGCCAAAAATTCTTGTTACTTTTTGGCGAATTTGCCACTATTTTTTTGAAAACGTTTCATTTTTTCAAAAAAATGCCATTAAATAACAAATATTTACTTCTTCTTAGCGTCCGCGTGCTTGCTCTTAGGCAGCATGAACTCCAGTTTTTCCTGGATATACCTCGGGTTAGAGCCCGCGGCGATAGCCAGCACGCCCTCCTCGATTATCTGCATACAAAGCAGCTCGTCCTCGTGGGAGTTTTTCAGCGCCATACCGATCGGAGCGAACAAAACGTTAGCGAACAGCGAGCCGTAGAAGGTGGTTATCAGCGCGGTAGCCATACCGCCTGCCAGACCGTCCGGATTACTGTCCATCGAGGCAAGCATGTTTATCAGACCTACCAGCGTACCCAGCATACCAAAAGCGGGGAACAGCGCAACGCCCTTTTCAAAGAACGCGCGTCCGTTTTCGTGACGGTCACACATGAAGTTTATGGCGTCGTCCAGCATTGCGCGTACCTTTTCCGGCTCGTTCGCGTCTACGATCAGCATTAGGCTGGACTTCATGAACGGCTCGGGACACTGGTTCGCGCTTTCCTCCAGCGCCAGCAGACCCTTTGAACGCGCTGTCTGCGCATATTCCACGATCTGCTGTATGTATTTCTCGGGTGAATATTTTTTCGGCAGGAACGCCATTATGAGCTTCTTGGGAACTCCCGCCAGATAAGACAGTGGGTAAGACGCGATAAGGCAGGCGATAGCGCCGCCGCCGGTAATAGCCAGTGACTGACCCTCGATGAAGTCGCCTATATCACCGCCGCTCATTATTCCCCAAAGAATCAGACCGAAAGCCAGTACCCAGCCTATAATAAGTGAAAAATTCAAAACATACCCCTCGCTTTATGTTAATTTTTGCGCTGTAACGCTGTCCAAATACATGAGGGCGGCATATGAGCCTGTCCTCTTTGGTATGGTCGATCGCGCTATGTCAAAGACCCGTCGCTGTCGCCGTCGTTCTTCCTGTGAAGTACGGCTCTGCGGCGCTGTCTATTGTATTCGGAAATTTTAGTATTCAGCTCCTGCATACTTTCGCGTACGATGTAGCTGTGCCCGTTGGACAACACGATAACCGTGTCGGGAGTTTCGTTGACGATCTCGATCATCTGCTCGTTGAGCATGAACTGCTTACCGTCAAGTCTTGTCAGAAAAATCATAGGTTCCTCAAAAATCGGCGTTATGCCGCGGAGCGCGGAACACTCCGCGGCAAGCCGAACAAATTATTATCTCTTGAGCGAGAGCAGCTCTTCAAGCAGCGTATCCGAAACCGTGATGGTTCTGGAGTTTGCCTGGAAGCCTCTCTGTGTGGTGATCATATCGGTGAACTCTACCGACAGGTCAACGTTGGACATTTCAAGCGCACCCGAAAGAACGCTGCCCGCGCCGCCCGTGCTGGGGATATTGAGGATAGGCTGACCGGAAGCAACGGTCTCGGCGAACATCGTGCCGCCTATCTGATTCAGACCGTTGGGGTTGTCGAACGTAACCAGATCGATACGACCCATATCCATATAGCCGTGAACAGCGTGGTAACCGATGATCGTACCGTCCTGCTGAATAAGCACGTCGGAAAGGTTGCCCCAGCTCTGTGCCCCGCCGTAGCGGCCGTCTGTCAGATTAAATGTGGACAGGGACTTCAAGGTCTTGGTGAAGAAGCTGTCGTCGCCATTGCCGAAGGACAGCGAGGGGTTACCCTCAAAGAATGCCTTTCTCTGTGCGGCATTCATATTGTCGAGCTGTTCCAGACCCGTCATATTCAGCAATTTCTTTTCGTTGCCGTTAGCCGCGTCCTTGATAGCGTTGATTATATCAGCACGGGTAGAGGTGTTGTTGACGGTAATCGTCAGATTATCCTCATCCCATACCGCCTTTGTCTTGCCCTCGCCGTAGGTGGAGGAGTAAGCAAAGGTGATTTTGTAATCATTGGCATAAGCGCCGGGCTCTGTTGCCTCAAAGGCAACATCAACAATGTCATCAGTTGCCTTGAGAAGAGACTTGCCCTCCGCAGTACCTCCTATTCCATTTTGGAAATCATCTATCAGCTGTGTGAGTGCTTCTTTCCTGTTTTTGGTATCGCCGCTGTCGGTAGGCAGAACAAAGGACGTACAAGTGAGCTCAAACTTAATATTGTTTTCAATCATTTCCTTTATCTCGTCGTTTGTCACCGTGCCAGCTTTAACGCCATCAACCAGTTCTTCCACCTTCTGGTTAATCTCCGACATAGTAGTCTTTGCACCGATGTTAACTGTCCATATCCCGTTGGCATAGGATACAGATGTTTCTCCGGCATCACCGGTTTGATCCGTAACATCTACAATATTAACCTTGGGGGACTGAACCTCGGGATCGCACTCGGCAGCCGAGAAAGATATCTGCGCGTATTTCGTTACGCCTTCGGTTTCGTTTGCTGTTACCTGCTGCTGGGTCAGATAATTATATCCCACATAGGAATCGCATGTGTAGCTGGGGGTGGAGTATGTCCACTCAACCGTGTTGCTTGCCAGCTTTGCGGTGGGGTCATGGGGAATGTCCTCAAAGGAGAACAGCAGCTCGACCTCGTCGGGGAGAACCACGCCGCCCGCGTTGATAGCGTCGTTTATAGCCTGCTGGAACTGAACCTCGCTCTCGTACTGCTTATCCATATTGATATTGATGGTCAGAATACCGTCCGCGTAGGTCGCGTAGGGGTACTCGGAATTAACAAAGGATACCGACATATTTGTGTTGTCGGAGGGAGCGGAAACGGAAAGTGTAACGTTCGTTCCGTTGATCTTCTTGGTAGCGCTGGAGCACTTAGCCTCGGTATCGGGAACTACCAGTCTGATTATCTGGCTGTCGGGGCTCTGTCCCGCGCTCTCGCCGGAGATACCGAGCACATGATAACCGCTCTCGTTTACCAGATAGCCGTCGTCGTCAACATGGAATACGCCCGCTCTGGTGTAGTAGATATTGCCCGCGCCGTCCATTACCTGGAAGAAGCCGCTGCCGTCGATAGCCATGCTGTACTTATCATCGGTAGAGGAGTAACCGTTGTTGGAGAGGTTCGGCGTCGCGCTGTTCATCTTAACGCCGTAGCCGACCTGTCTGGGGTTGATACCGCCGAGGGTGGAGGTTCCGCCCGAGGGGCTTCTCTGGGTCTGATAGTAGATATCCGCAAAGGTAACTACCGTTGCCTTATAGCCCGTTGTATTTACGTTAGCGATGTTATTACCGATAACGTCCATCTTCTTCTGGTGTGTCTGAAGTCCGGATACGCCCGATACAAGTGATTTTAACATTTTATGTTGACCTCCAAATGTACTTTCTCACCGTCTGCGGGGTCTCAGTCGCAGACCCCGCGCAAACTCCGTAAAGGTCCGTCTGCTTACATTATAACGGTGGAATCAATGTTTGTAAAGATATTTCCCGTTAAGTCCTCATTGGACAAGGTGGTGATGACCTTATTGTTTTTCACGCTCACTACAAATGCAGTTGTGTCAACCAGAATTAGCGTTTCGCTGCTCCCCTTGTCCGCGGCTATTTCTACTCCCTTATTCAGCCGCTCTAAGGTGTTGCCCGCCTCAAGGTCTATGCTGCGTTCCTCCAGCCGCTGTATAGCGTGCTTTGAGAACTCAACGCCCTGCTGCCGCTCGTTTATCTTCGCCCGCAGCGCGTCCGCAAAGCTCTCGCCCTCGGTCTGCGTTTCCGGAAGATTAACGGTCGGATTTACCGTCGTGACACTGATCTGATTTCGGAGCGCAAGATATTCGCTTATCAGCATATTATCAGCCTCCGTGCCGTTTTATTAAACTATGCCCTCTGTGTTGAGATCCGCAAGGTCCTCGCCCTCGTTCTCGGTCTCGATCCTGCCTACCTCGTGAAGCATTTCATCGTCAGCTCCCGCGCCCGCAGCCGCCGCTGTCTCGGCGTCAAGCTCCTTGTCGGTGCCGTCGCCCGTTGTGTTGTCGGTGTCTGTGGTATTGTCGGTGTCGATCGTTTCGTCGCCCTTGTTGGTTCCGTCATCGGGAGTTTCGGGCTTCTCGGGATCGGTAGGTACCGCGTAGTATACCTCAACGATATCATTGATATCATAAGCGGTATTGTTGATGACAACGTTCACCTTGCCGTCCTTGACCTTTACCGAATCGATCCAGCCGTCGTAGATCACCAGACCGCCGTTTGAAGCGGGCTTTACCTCGGCATACATACCGATCATAGCAGAAGCTTTTGCGATAAGGTCTCCGAGACTGTTGCCTGTGCCGACTCCGCTGCCGGTGCCTGCGCTCGTGTTGGTGTTGGTTTCGGAAATGCTCTGAATGCTCTTCAGATCGAATTCCACGCCGTCCACAATGATCTTGAACTCGTCCCCGACTTTTCTGACCTCGGAAACAACGCCCGTCTTTTCGACATTTTCAGCGCCGATCATCTGCGATACCGATACTGTCTTTCCCACCAGGGAAGAAGCGTAATTCGACATCGAGTAGCTGCTGGCGTCCTGAAGATACTGCAGCTGCGAGAACTGCGCCATCTGCGTGATGAACTCGGTGTTGGAAGTAGGCTCAAGGGGGTCCTGATTTGTCATTTCCGCCACAAGCAGACTCAGAAACGTTTCGGCGTTTACCAGATCGGCGTTTGCGTCCTTGAATTTTTCCTTGTACTTCTCATGGTTCGCCTGGACCTGCTGGTCGCCGGTAAGTATCTTTCCGTTTGTATCGACCGCCATGTTGTTTAATGCCATGCTTTTTCTTCCTCCTTTCTACATTGAAGCTATAAGGTCCGCGAAGCTTGTCTGCTCGCTTTCCTGCTGTTCGCCCTGCGAGTGATCTTCCTCGCGGTAATAAGGATTTTTGCTGCTGCCGTTGTAATCCTGCGCGTAGGTCTCCTGCTCGGATTCCCTTACCATCTGCCAGCCCTCGAGCTTTACGCCGCTGTCACGCAGATTTTCCTGCATTGCCGCGCTGTGCTGCTCCAGAATGCGCTGTGTGCGGGTGTTCTCCGCCGCGATGGATACCGATACCGCGCCGTCCGCCGCTTTAACCAGCTTTACCACGATCTTTCCCAGTTCCTCGGGATTGAGCACCAGGCTGTATTCGGTAGCCTGCTCCTTCATGGTCTGCGCCGTTTCCACCAGCTTCGCGGTAGCCTGCTCGATTATCTCGCTGGGTCTTACCTCAACTCTCTCGCCGTTAGCTCTTGTAAGCGTGATCGGCGTGTCGGTGGTGAGGGGACTTTCGCTTGATACCATCGGCTTTTCCCGGGTCTGGTTGTTCTGGCTGGACTTGGCTTTCGCGTTTTTCAGCATTTCCAGCTCCTCGGTAACGGAATTGGTCTTGCCGTCGGTCATGCGCTGCGCGTGTGGCTGTTCCTCGGGCTGCTCGATACGGACAGGCTGTAGAATCTCCGCCTTCTCCTCGCTCTGCTCCGCCTTAGCGGGAACCTCACGGGTCACCGTGCGAACCTCGGGAGTCGATATCTCGCCCTTTTCGACCGCGCCTTGGAATACCTCAAAGCCCTTTTCCGAGCCTGCCGCGTCATTTCCGCTGTTTCCGTTGTTTTCGCTTTCGGTCTGCGCGTTTGCCGTGCCCCTAACGGGATAGTTTGCCTCGGCAGCCGCCGCTCTCTCATCGGTAACAGCTTCAACTCCGGACAATCCGGTTTCGGTTCTGACCTCTGCCGTCGGTTCAATGTCGGGCTTTACCGTTGTTTCCGCGACCTGCGCCGTGATCTCCGCGGGAGCTTCCGCAGTAAACGTAGGCTCTTCGCTTTCCTCGGCTTTCACTGCCTGCGCCTTCTCGGGAGCCTCCTGCTTAGCCTTGACCTCGATCTCCTCATCGGCATTCACCGCCTCGGAAACGACCGTTTCCGCCACGACAGCGTCATCGGCAACATCATCCTTTTCGGGGATCTGCTCAACGGGTTTATCCGCCTCCTCGACCGGCTTGAGTATCTCTGCCAGCTCGGGTGGGATCAGCTCGTCGTTCTGCGTGTTGGCTGCCTGCGGTACTTCGACGTTGTCCGCCGTCCCGACCTGTACGATCTCCTCGGGGACTGTCTGCTGAACGGGCGTTGTGATCTCCGCGTCCTCGTCAACGAGGAATACGGGAGCTATCTCCTTATCCGCGCTTTCCGCGAGAGAAGCTGTGATCTCCTCAAATTCCGCCGAAATCTCGCTGTCAATTTCCACCGCATGGAGCGCCGCAAATGTCATCTGCTCCGTTGTGGTATCCTTGACCGCGGGCTTATTATCGTCCTCGGCGTCCTCCTCGGCGTCAACGAGCTTTTCGGGAGCTTTTTCCGTCTTTACCGCCGTACCATCCGCGCTTTCTTCGGGTATCTCCTCGGCTTTAGCCTGCTCTGTCTGAGCCTGCTTTGGCTGATTTACCTGACCTGCCTGACCCGGCTTCACCGCCGCGCTTTCCGTACTGTCAAAGCCGTCCAGCAGCGCCGCGAAATCCGCCGACTGCTCCTGCTGCATTTCCTGCATTCTCATTGCCAGAGCAGCGTCCGAGATCATGAAGTCGCTCATGAAAAATCCGCCTGTACTTAGTGATACCGCCACTTATTCTTTCACCTCGCTTTCTTAAATATAGTGTATATATCAAGGCATATGCCGAGATATCAGATCAAACCGCGCTGCTGCGAACCGTCTGTCCGCTTACGAACTCCTCGATAAACTGCTCGTTTTCCTTGACTTCCTTGCTCTTGTATTCCTCGAGCTGCTTTTCCTCCAGCTTTTCAAGGGTCTTGACGTCCTTGGTAGCTTCGACCACGACGTTAAGCTGCTTATCGATCTCCTCCTGCTTTTTGAGCGCCTGCATCTCCTTCGCGTGTATCTCCTGCTGAAGTGTGACTATATAGCGCTTTCTCATAGCTATATCGTAAGCCTGCGCCCCCTTTGAGCACACTCTTATAAGCTCCGCGCTCTGCTCCTCAAGAGCCGCGCGTATCTGCTCCGCTTCCTCGTGTATCTTCCGCAGCTCCGCCTGGAGCGCTCCCAGCGTGTTCTTCTGCTTGTCAAGCTCCTGCTGACGGAAATCCATCAGCTTTTGCAGGGAAAAATGAAACTTCTTCACAGCAACACCCCTTTTCAACTGCCCGCGTCCGTGTTACTTCTCGTCGGCGACCGCTTCCATAAGCAGCTTTATTGACTGCTCCAGCGTGAACGCGTCGCCCACGGACTGCATCAGAAAGCCGTAAATCTTGTCGATCTTCCTTATCGCCTCGTCCAGCGCGGGATTCGTTCCGTGCTTGTACGCGCCGATAGAGATAAGGTCATAATTGCTGGTATACAGCGAAAGCAGGTTTCTGAGCTGCCCCGCCGCCGCCTTGTGTTCGGGAGTGGCGATCTCGCTCATAAGTCGCGAAACGCTCTCCAGTATGTCGATCGCCGGATATCTGTTCTGCGCCGCGATCTTTCTTGACAATATAATATGTCCGTCAATGATACCGCGCACCGTATCCGCGATGGGCTCGTTAGTGTCGTCGCCCTCTACCAGCACCGTGTAGATACCCGTGATAGACCCCTCGGGGAAATTCCCCGCCCTCTCCAACAGCTTTGGCATATTGCTGTAAATTGAGGGGGTATAGCCTCTGGCAATGGGAGGCTCTCCCGTGGACAACCCCACCTCGCGCAGCGCCATAGCGTAACGCGTAAGACTGTCCATCATCAGCAGAACGTCCTTGCCCTGCTTCATGAAATACTCCGCGATAGCGGTAGCCGTCAGCGGGCACTTGCTTCTCATCATAGCGGGCTGATCCGAGGTGGCTACCACCAGGACCGACCGTGCCATGCCTTCCTCGCCGAGGTCGCGCTCGATAAACTCACGCACCTCGCGTCCACGCTCGCCCACAAGAGCGATAACGTTGACGTCCGCCTTGACCTTTCGCGCTATCATGCCCATCAGCGTGGATTTTCCGACGCCCGAGCCCGCGAAGATACCCATTCTCTGACCCTTGCCCATAGTCAGCATGCCGTCTATGGCTTTGACCCCGAGCTCGATGGTCTCCTTGATAGGCGGTCTTGTAAAGGGGTTTACGGGGATACCCGATATGGAAACCTCCTCGGTATAGGATATCTCCTCGCCGCCGTCCAGCGGATTTCCCGTCGCGTCGATAATTCTGCCGATAAGCCCCGCGCCCGCGCGGACGTTCAGTTTATCACCCGTATTGTCGACAATGCTTCCGGGACCGATACCCTCAATCTCGGTGTAGGGCATGAGCAGTATATTGCTCTTGTTGAAGCCCACGACCTCCGCCTTTATGAAGCTCTGCATATCCTTTGAGAATATCCGGCATACATCGCCGATATTGCACGAGGGACCGCTTGCTTCTATCGTCATACCAACGATCTTTTCTATCTTGCCCATATAGCGGAAGGTGTCGCTTTTGGCTATGTCCCCTCGGAACCCCTCAAAATCCATTGCTATCCTCCGTTTCGGGCATAATCCTTTATTCCTCCTGCGAGGACGGTTTAGTCTTTTTGCCGCGGAATTTTCCTCCGCCGATCTCCTGTATCATACGCAGCTGGGTCTGAATACCCGCGTCGGTTATCTCGCTGCCGTTATCCACTATGACCGTGCCGCGCTCCGCGTCGGGCAGAAGCTCCACCTCAACGTCGGCGATACCGCCGCACAGCTGCTTAAGATACTCGTAATCACCCGCCAGCTCCTCCGTCGCGCCGTTTTTATCCAGCGTTATGCGTATAAGTTGCGAGTTTCTGAACTCCTTTGCGGCTTTCTTTATCAGCTTTTTAGCCGCCGTGCCGTCCTTGGTGCTCATGCTGTCCAGCGTTACCTTGTTGGCTATCGCCATCACGGTCTCGAAAATTTCCTTTTCGTATCGGGCGAACAGCTCCTCCTTTTCGGCGTTTATAGCTTCCGAAAAAGCCCTCGCCTCATTCAGAACGTCCTGTCCCGCCGCCAGACACGCGTCGACTCCCTCAATGCGTCCCTGCTCGTAGCCCTCCGCCTTAGCCTTGATAAAAACGCTTTCGCGGTTCTGCTCCGCCTCGGAAACTATCTTTGAGGCATTCTCCTGCGCGGTCCTTGTTATGCTCTCCGCGCGCTGTTTAGCGTCAAGAATGACCGTTTTTCCCTGCTCTATGTAAAGCTCCTTAAGCTCGGATAGCTCTCTCTCCCGATCCGCTATTGCCGCTTCGCGCTCGTTAAGCTCACGCTCGCGGATATCCAGCAGCTCCGCGCGGTTTTCCTGCACCGGCTCGGGAGTCTGCACGGATTCCTCCTGCGTCTTCTCGGAGGGGAGCTCCTGCTTTCTGCGCAGCTCAAATGTGTTTGAAATATCCACACCGCCGCTGTAGCAAACGGAGTTCCCTTTTAATACCGACAACTGCCATACCTCCGTTTTCAAGCCACCAATAGGCTGTTATGCTTACGCGATGATCTCGTCTCCGCCGCCGTGAGAGATGGTGATGACACCCTCCTGCTCAAGACGTCTGATAACGCCGACGATACGCTGCTGCGCTTCCTCGACGTCGCGCATCCTGACATTATGCAGATACTCGATATCCGCCTGCAGGCTCTCTCTCGCACGGGAGGAAATATTGGAGAAAATGCACTCCGCGACCTCCTGCGTAGAGCCCTTGAGAGCCACCGCGAGATCCTTTGTATCCACCTGCTTCGCGAATTCCTGTATAGCCATGGAATCCAGCGAAACGATATCCTCGAAAACGAACATCTTCTGCTTGATGAGGTCCGCCAGCTTCTGATCGCGGGCGGTCAGCTCGTCGAATATGTACTTCTCCGTCGCGCGGTCTACATTGTTCATGATCTCCGCGACGTAGTTGATACCGCCGACCTCCATCGAATCGGTCGTAGCAAGGCTCGCGAACTTCTTGGCGAGCTGCTGCTCTATCGACTTTACTATTTCCGGCGAAGCTCTGTCCATCAGCGCTATGCGCTCTACGACCTCAACGCGCTTCTCCTTAGGCAGCTCGGACAAGATCGCCGACGCCTGATCTATTCTGGCATAGGACAGAATGAGCGCGATCGTCTGCGGGTGCTCATTCTGAACGATAGCGAGAAGATTTTTGTAGTCCGCCTTGCGAACGAAGTCAAAGGATTTTGTCTTAAGCTGCTTGGTTATACGACTGAGAAGGTTGTTTGCCGCCTCCTCGCCGAACGCCTTTTCCAAAATCTCCTTGGCGTAGTCCATGCCGCCCTCGGTGACCACCTTCTGGGTCAGACACAGCTCGTAGAACTCGTTAAGGACCTCCTCGACCGTTTCGATCGGATGGTATTCCATACGCGCAAGCTCTACGGATATCGCCTCGACCTCGTCATCGGACAAATGCTTATATATCTGCGACGCGTTTTCAGCGCCCATGGAAGCCAGCACCAACGCTATTTTCTTGGTTGGCGTAAGCTCCCCCGCATTACTGTTGTTAGCCATTCAGACTCCCTCCCAACGCGATCAGAACTATTCTTCGCGAAGCAAATTCTTGATGATCATAGCAACGATCTCGGGGCTGTTCTGAGAGAACTCCGCGATCTCGCGCTTGAGAATGGTTTCTCTGGACTCCTTGCCCGCTTCCTCGGTAAGGCTCGCGATGTTGAAATCCACTTCTTCGGGCACCTGCGGCTCCTGCGCGGTAAGACCCAGCGCTCCGCCGCCGGCCGCCGCCGCGAGAGCTGCCTCCTGTCTGCGGCGTATCTTGCGCTTGCGGGACTTGCTCATAAACAGCGACAGAATAAGCAGCAGTATGAGCAGCACGCCAAGCACCAGGACCACATACAGCAGCAGGTTGCGGTAACCGTCCTGACCGTTTATGTAGATAGGTGGGCGGTTTTCGGATGTAGAACCGCCTCCGCCCGGGAGCGGGAACACGGTGTTGAACACCGAAACGTTATCGATAGTTGTGCCGACAGCCTTTGCGAGAAGATCGGAATAAGCCTCTCTCTCGGCTATCGTCAGCGTATTTGTGTTAAGTATCAGCGAAGCGGAAAGGTTCTCTATCTCGTAGCCGTCCTTTTCGATCTCCGTCACAAGGCTGGAAACGTCGTACTCCGCCTCGTCCTTGCGGTAGTAATAGCTCTGACCGTTCTCGATATCCACCAGCGTAGGATAATCCGGCGACAGATCGCCGTTGGGGGTAACTCCTACAATATTGCCGTCCTCATCAAGACCCGCACCCTCACCGACGTGGTTCTCATGGTTCATTATACCCTTGCCGTCATCGGTATCGGTATAATAGTGTGTATCGGTCTGCTTTTTGCCGTCGTAATTAAGTCTGGTATTTACGATCACCGAATAATTTCCGTTGCCGAAAGCGGTGTCAAAGAACTCCTTCAAGCGGCTCATCGCTGCCTGCTGAACGCTGTTTTCAAAAGCCAGGCGCTTTGCCGCGACCAGGGTGCCGGAAGCGTCTCTCTCGCCGTTCGCCTCTTCCTCTTCGGATATCCATCTGTATTCGCGTCCCTTTGTATCAACGATCTTCACATTATCGTTGGTCATACCCGAAACGCTGCCGGTGACCAGGCTGAATATCGCGCGCACCTCGGAGTTCTTAAGCTCCATATCGTCCGCCAGACGCAGCGTGATGGAGCAGCTCGGGTCCTTTTTGTCGCTGGTCAGAAGATAATCGCTGGTAGTACCCGGGTCGAAAACAACCGTCGCGGTGCGTACCGCGTCCAGCGTAGCTATGGAAGCCGCAATGCGCTGCTCGCGCTGCTGGCGCTGGACCTCGCGCTTATCCGAATCCGTCGACCACAGGTCGACTCCGTTGTTCCATATATCGTAATTATCCGAGGACTTGGGATAACCCTGAACCGCAAGCTGCATTCTCAGATAATCCACCTGGTCGGACGGAACGCGTATTTCTCCGTTTGATCTGACCGTAACGTCCGTAACGCCCAGCTCCGTGATAACTCTGCTTATCTCGCTTACCTCGGTCGTGGTAAGCCCCGTGAACAAAGCCTCGTCGTCCTTGTGATTAAGCATTACCGACAAAATAATTATTATCGCAATGATGACAACGGGGATCGCGCAGATCAAAATCTTCGTCATTTTTGAAAAGCCCGACCACTTGTCCTTTACGACAGTCGTCACCTTTTTTATTCTTTCATTCATTTAAGTAATGACCTCCGGCTTATTTTAACGCGGCAGCGCGGTTATATCTGCATATTTATCAGTGTATTATATGCGCTCAAGACCTCGTTTTTAACCGTTACCAGAAGGTCAACTGCGACTCCCGCCTTCTGGATATTCGCCTGTACCTCGGCGGTATTGTCAATATTTCCCAGCATAACGTCGATAGCGTCACGGTCTACCTGCTCGTTTGTTTCGATGACATTGTCGACCATTCCCCTGAAAATATCCAGAAAGGAAACGCTCTCGGTTTTTATAGCAAGCTCCGCGCGATCCTGCGCGTCCATGGGCAGCATGGGAGACATACGCTCCATTCTCTGCATCTGCCCTATCGTAGTAAACTCCATATGTATCTATCCTTTCAAATTAAGCTGTATAATTGTAGAGGATTTATCAGCTCTTGCCGATAGTAAGACCCTTGTTAGCCATCGCCAGCACTATATCATACGCGTTCGCGATAGCGTTGTAGGAGTCCGCCGCCTGTATCGCGTCCATCTCCTCTACCGCCTGGTCTACATTGCTCTCATAAACATATCCGAACTCGTCCGCCAGGGGGTGTCTGGGATTATAGACAGGCTCCGCGGGCGTTTCGTCCTCGACGACCTGCATCACCTGCACGCCGCGGTACTTTATGTACTTGTGCTGCCAGGTCTCACCTGTGCCAAGCTTTGTGCGTATAATGTTTCTGAAGGTCTTATCCTCACCGTAGACTACCATCTGGCGCTTGTACGCCTCCTCGGGGGTAGTAGCCACGTCATACGCGTTGGCAATGTTCTGCCCTATGATATCCATTCTGAACCGCTCCGCCGTAAGACCGGAAAGCGGGATATTAAGAGAACTCAAAAAAGCCATAATAAACCTCCCGCCCTTACTTCGTGACTATCGCGCTTCTCATGCGCGCGAGATTGCCGTTCATCTGTTCGATGAGCGTGTTGAACTGTATCTGCGTTTTTGCAAGCTCGCCTGACTGGGTGTCGTGATCGACGTTGTTGTGATCCGCCTGATCGTTTGTGTAGCGATCCACATAGATCCTCTGCGCGAGGTTAAGTTCCTTTTTGATCGAGCCGTTTGCGCGCAGCTTATCGCGCAGTATGCCGCTGAACTCCAGATATTTGCACTTATAATCCGGAGTATTTTCATTGGTCAGGTTCTGCTCGATGACCTGCATTTTCGTCCACGTTACATTAAGACCCTGTTCCGTGATCCTGAACGCGGTGGTATCAAATAAAGCCATAATCATTCCCCTTATTTAATATCGTTAAACGATTAGTCGTGTACAGCCCTGTACATTCTCCGCCGATTCGTCCTTGTTTTTGGGCGGACCGATACAACATATATCATTCGTATTTTTATTATACACCTTTTGAAATGATTTTGCAACATTTTTTTTGATTTTTTCGCGCATTTATAAATATTTGTCACTAATAACAAATTCCATAAAATGTAATAAATGCCCGTGAAGCGTTATTTTTCGCATGATAAAGCAATGTGTTTTGGTAATTCAGCACAATTTGCCTTGTTGAATTTCTACATATTGCACAACGCCACAAAATGTTTTTTTGCCGTCATTTGCCGCTTATCGACCTCTTTTGCTCCAATAAACATAACATTTTTTGCCAATACGCGGTAAATCCCCCGAAATCTTTCGGGGGATCGGTCTGTATATTATTATGTTGACTTAGACTATGATTCTGTGGGATTTTGTTGACGAGAAGCCGGTAATATATGTTGACAAGAAGTAAATGATTTAAAAGAATTTCAAAATTCCCGCAAGCACGCTCCGTTCCGTTTAGCTTCGCTAAACTCCACTCCGCGCGATTGCGGGAACCGGTCATCGTTTGCCATTAAGGCAAACTCGACCTTTTTGAAATTCCCCTGCGGGGGCATTACACTGTTCTATGCGAACGTCCCTTTGATCCCTCTTTTTTATGAAGCCGTCGCTCCCGCGTTGAACATCTCCGCCGCCTTGTCGAAATACTCCGCGGGGATATAAACATACATATAATAATCAAGGGGCCTAACGACGCCATCATAATTCAGCAGGTCTTCGCTTGTTAAGTCGGTCATCACCAGCATATAATAGTCGCTTCCGTAATCGGTTTCCACATCGTAAACGCCGCCGCACAGCGGGTAAAGCTCCCTCGCCTGCTCCATATCTATCTTGGCGACCTGCACATACGGATTTTGCTGCTTGATGCCCTCCATAATTTCATCGTCCGTTAAGGGAACTCTTTTGCCGGTCTCCGCGTCATACCTGTCACTTCTCCCATACCTGGTGTCATAAGCTATATAGCTCTCGTCGCCCGCAAGCCCGAAGAGCGCCGGCACACTTATTCTCAGATTGGAATAGCATTGATAATCCCCCTCGTGACCATCGTCCGTAGGCATTGACTTTACCAAAAACGCCGTCTTGTATTCCTCGGGGATACCGAAATCCACCTCTATCCCGTATTCCGACAGCAGCGCGAGGGTGTTTTCAAACCACGGATAGACCGTTATATATCCGTCAACATAATCGCCGAGCAGTACCACGTTAATGGGCAGATCATTTGGGTTCATCGCCAGATATACCGTCTTGGCGTAATTGCCCGGCTCGCATTTGAACATTCTCTCATATGTTACGTTCTCGCTATCCTTTCTGATAGCCTCGACCACCATTTCCGGCATAAGACCGCCTTTCGACAGCGGAACTACTCCCCAGCTATCGTCTTCCCAAACGGAAGTCCCCACGATCTCACCGCGATACTCAAGCTCAACGCAAAGGTCTACCAGGCTCTCGGGCACCGCCAATTCGTGCAGTATCTCCGCCAGGGTCTCATCGCTTATCTCGATGGAGCTCTCTTTTCTGCGACCGTCGCGGGCATAGTATTCAAACGCCACTCTCGAGACATTTTCCAAAGAACCGTTTTTAAAACGTTCCGCCATCGTAAATATATTGCCGTACTCATATTCACTTTTGATGGAATTATGAAGCCGTGTCACCATCTCGACATTTTCCGGCTCGCTGAGATCATAGCTGAAATAAGCGTTTGAATAGGATTGATCTAACCAAACGTTTACCATGCCGATGTTTTTGGGGTCCGGCGCTCTCAGGAACGTTCCGAAGCCGTTGCAGCACATCACCGCCAGGGTCACTCCCGCCGCGGCAAGCGTCGTGCCGCAGCAGCGCGCCAGCGACCACCCGAAGCGCTTTCTTTCCCCTGCCGCGACCTCCAGAATAAGGTAAACGGCGGGTATGGCTATCAGCAAAAGCACGGAATAAACGTTTACTATCTCATAAATGTGCGGTAATTCAGCGCCAATGTTCATATAAGAAAAAAAGTCATCTATATTGCGGGATATCTGCCACGCCGCCACAGCCGCTATCGTAAGCGCCGTCAGGCCGTGTATAGCGTACTGCGCGGGCTTTACCGCGAAGGCTCTCGCTCCCACCTGCTCCGCTCTGCGCCGCCTTATCACCAGCCACGAGCCGATTATCAGCAGCAATATCACAACAAGCGCGGAGATAAGGTAGCGCGGCTGCTGTATCGGATAATAGTTGGTCGGTTCAAAGAAGCTATCGGCACGGCTTGATGTCGCCATCGCGTCATACCCTCCCATAGCGGAGGAGAGCACCATGCCCAGCGGCGACGTTACAAAAATGGATCTTATCTCCATCATATATATCGCCGACCAGTTTCCCGCCGCGTAGCTCATTCCCAGCCAGAACAGCAGATAGTGCGCGACCGGAACAGCGATATTCACCAGTATCGGCATAGCCACCGCGTGGAACATTTTCCCGCAGAAGCCCATTATAAATATCGTCAGAGCATACAGCATGATCGCCCCGAGGAATGTCGTCCAAAGCAGAGGGATAACGTCATTGTTAACTACCGCCCGCACTATAAGCCCCGACTGATCCTTGAGCTTATCGAGAACTCCGCAGACAGGCTGTATCAATATCAGCCCGAGGACCGCCGCGATAAAGTGCGGCACGACGGTAACGGTAGCTCCCGCCAGAAAATCGCCCCAGAACGCCCCGTCGGAGGAAACGGGCAGCGAGTAATCCATATCCGCGCAGCTCTTTCTGTAAAGCCGGCGGTAGGATATCAGCGGCGTTATAAAATGCATTCCGACCACTGTCACCAGCGCAATCAGCGCGATGACCCCGCACACCAGCATAAGCATCAGCATGGTGTCCTCCCGCTGCCGCAAAGCGTCCCACTCCGCCTGGACCGCCATACTGACGTTGGGATATTCAGCGTAATAAGCCTCCTGAACGGCTTCCCACTTCACCCCATAATCCGCCAGGAAGTTCGTCACCAGCACCCCCATGGGATAGGACAGGAACGCCGCTATGCACTGTATCACAAGGCAGGCGCGAAGCCTTTTCACCGCGTACAAATAATATTTGCCGAAATTATGGAAATCAATTTTCAAGCTTGGAGCTGTCATAGCCCAGCACCTCCATTTCATATATAAATATTTCCTCTAAGCTCAGCGGTATCTCATCGATAAACTTCGGCGAGAGCCTCCGCACGCTTTCAATGATATCGCCGCTGTCGCCGCGCGCGATTATCTTCGTTACGCTTCCGCTTGTTTCAATAGCCAGCAGCTCGATATCCGCGAGATCGTCCCTTGTGACCTCTCTGTCAAACGAGGTCTGGAGCTTCACTATGCTCCCCTTTACGCTGTCGAGCTCTCTGTCGAACACCACCTTGCCGCCGTGCAGCAGCCCCACTCTGTCGCAGAACTCGTCCATCTCCTGCATATTGTGGGAGCTGAAAATTACCGTCAGCTTTCTGTCCAGCATCGCGTCTATCAGCATCTGCTTCACGATATTCCTCATCGTCGGGTCGAGCCCGTCGAAAGCCTCGTCCAGCAGCAGGTAGGGAGTTTTGCAGCTCAGCCCGCATATGACCGCCGCCTGCCGCTTCATTCCCTTAGAGAACGTCATCAGCTTTTTATCCCGCGGGAGCTTCACCGTAGCCAGCAGCTTTTCAAACAGCTCATCCGAAAACGTCGCGTAAAAGGTCTTGTAATAATCCCTCATCTGCTTTAACGTCATATTGGTGAACTGCACCGTTTCATCTCCCACCAGGAACACCCGCTCCTTTATCCTCGGGTTGTCGAATACCTCTTCTCCGTCTACCCTCACGCTCCCCGCGGCGGGCTTGTATATCCCCGTCATCAGCCGCAGCAGCGTGGATTTTCCCGCCCCGTTCGAGCCCAGAAGCCCGTAGGCGCTCCCCTCCGGCACCGATACCGAAATGCCGTCCAGCGCGTTTTCCCCGCGCTCAAAACTCATAACGCAATCCTTTATCTCAATCATCTGTCTACCCCTCCTGATTTCAAAAAATTTTCCGCGACCCGCCCGCGAAAACTCCGCTTCGCTCCGTTTTCACAGGCTCTCGCGGAAAATTTCCTGCGTGGGCGAAGCGTTGATCTTTTTATGTGCTGCTTTTCTGCTCCCGCTTTATGTTGACCGGAATTAAATGATTTAAAAGAATTTCAAAATTCCCGCAAGCACGCTCCGTTCCGCTTGCGCTACACTTCGCGCGATTGCGGGAACCGGTCATCGTTTGCCGGTCGGCAAACTCGACCTTTTTGAAATTCCCTGCGTGGGCTTTACGTTGCTCTTTGCTCGCGTTGCTTTTCTGCGGGAGCTTTTGTTTCCGCTATCCCGTTTTTCATCGGTGAAGCCGCAGTCAAAAGGCAGAGTATACGATTTTACTACCGCATTTTTTATTTCATATGTCAAAGTAAGTGACGTGTATACTATTACAATATATAAGCAATTTCGCTCTGCCCCTTGACTCCGACTCCACCGCTATGATCTATACCGCTCTGCTCCAGACGCGCTGAACCAGCTCCTCGGTCTCCTGCAGGGTCACTCCCGCATTATAAGCCGCGTTAAGACCGTCCTCCAGCTTTTTGAGCGCCTGAGTTTTCAGCGCCCTTGCCGCGTCGGCATTATCCGCAACATAGCTTCCCTTTGCGGGTATGGAATATATCAAGCCCGCCTGCTCCAGAAGAAAATATGATTTCTGCACCGTGTTCGGGTTTATACCGAGCTGTTTCGCGACCTCGCGGACCGCGGGCAGCTTCTCCCCCGCCGTCAGCCTGCCCGAAGAAATAAGCACGGCTACTCCGTTATAAAGCTGTTCGTAAATGGGAGCCTTTCCCGATAAATTTATCTCGAACATATCGATCCACCTCCTTGATGTATTTGTATTAACTGTATTATTTGTCTTAGTACAGTTGTATTATAACATACTTTTCCTGCCTTGTCAATAGGGTGAGAAAAATTTTTTCAAAAAAATGATAATTTAGCGTGGCAGTTTGTTTTGTTAGATTTATTATGTAGCTCCGTTCTTGTGTTGTGCGAAAGCGGAGCTTTCACGCGCTCGAATCGGGGCTGACACCTTCGGGGGAGAGGGGGGCGGAATAAAATCCGAGCAAAAGCGGCTCCCCCCTCTCCCCCTACGGTTTCACCCCGAACCCCAACTTCCCT
>CAZKJC010000006.1:0-22714 GCA_964552995.1 uncultured Ruminococcus sp. | reverse complement strand
AAGTCTTCTCCTTTATTTGATGAAAACGCGCCGAGGACGTTTTCCCACACGCAGTATCGGGGGTATTTGCCATTTGTCGCGCACCTCATTTCCTTGATTATTCTTATTGCTTCAAAAAACAGACTTGACCGCTCTCCGCCTATGCCGCTCCGTTTACCGGCAATGGACATATCCTGACAGGGCGATCCGAAAGTGATAATATCCACCGGCGGCAGCTCCGCTCCGTTCAGCCTGTTGATATCGCCGTAATGCTTCACGAACGGAAGTCGCTTTTCTGTTACCCTAATAGGGAAAGGCTCTATTTCACTACTCCAGAGCGGCACAATACCCGCGAGCAGACCGCCGAGAGGAAAGCCCCCGCTCCCGTCAAAAAGTGAGCCTAATGTGAGTTCATTCTCCATGCTCCACCTCTTTCACAAGGTCGGAGTACGGTATTTTCTCCCCTCCGCGCACTACATACACATCATCGAAGCTCTGTTTGTACTCAACGTACCTGCGCAGGATAACCGAAGCGTACTTCGGATCAAGCTCCATTGTATGACATATTCGGTTTGTCTGTTCGCAGCTCATCAGCGTTGAGCCGCTCCCACCGAAGGTGTCAAGCACTATTGCGTTTTCCTGCGAACTGTTGCATATCGGGTATGCAAGCAAATCGAGCGGCTTGCTTGTAGGGTGATTCTCGTTACGCTTCGGCTTGTCAAAATGCCAGATGGTAGTCTGCTTGCGGTCGCTGTACCAGCGGTGTTTACCGTTTTTCAAAAAGCCATATAACACCGGCTCGTGCTGCCACTGGTAGTCGGAGCGCCCTAGCACAAGCGAATTCTTGACCCATATACAAACGCCCGCAAGGTGAAAGCCTGCGTCGATGAATGCCCTGCGGAAGCATAATCCCTCGGTGTCCGCATGAAAGACGTATGACGCTCCGCCGTTTTCAAGGTGCGTCGCCATATTGTCAAAGGATTTTTTCAGAAATTCGTAGAACTCTTCTCCCTTTATTGAGTCGTTCTGTATCTTCAATCCGCTTGATGATGTAAACGAGACCCCGTATGGCGGATCTGTCACTATGAGGTTCGCCTTTTTGCCGTCCATCAGTTCCGAAACGTCATTGGGGCTTGTTGCGTCCCCGCACATCAGCCTGTGTCTGCCAACTGTCCAGATATCTCCACGCACAACAAAAGCGGCTTTCTCCAAAGCCGCTGTTAAATCGTAGTTATCCTCGTGCGCGTTAGCCTTTTCACCATCGCTGAACAGATCGGCGATCTCCTTTTCGTCAAAACCGATCAGCGACAAGTCAAAGTTATCTCCCTGCAGGTCGGCAATCTCGACAGCCAGAAGGTTTTCATCCCAACCCGCATTCAGCGACAGTTTGTTATCAGCTATTATGTATGCGCGGCGCTGCGTCTCGGTAAGGTACTCTTCCTTTATGCACGGGATTTTCTTTAACCCTAACCTTTGAGCGGCATAAAACCTGCCGTGTCCGCAAAGTATAGTGTTGTCGCCCGAGATAACTATCGGCGCCAAAAAGCCGAATTCTTTGATCGATGCGGCAATCTGTGATATCTGCTCGTCGGAATGCGTCCGCGCGTTTCGGGCATACGGTGTAAGCTCACCGATATCAGCGAGGTAGTACTGAATGTTCTCACTCACCGTAGACCACCTCCCGCACTACTCCTTCAATCAGCTTGGGGCGACTGTCCTCGACTATCCGGTTTATCTCGGCGCGGATCGTGATGATCTGTTTCATGTACGCCTGCGACATTGTAACATAGGGAGAGGTCATTGCCGCTCCCGTTGTGGGGTGCTTGGCGATGTACCCGTATTTTGAAATGATCTGCTCACAATGTACCCAGCGGCTCACCGACATTGCGTACTGCTCGATGAGCTGCCTGCTTACTATTTTTTCACACCCCCTTGCCTTTAACCATGAATAGGTCTCCGAATAGACGTCCGTCGCGCACAGCGTTGTTCCGTCACGTTGCGTTTCGTTCAGGAAGTCTCTGACGGGCGGCATTTCATAACCCTGCAGCTCCGCCGGCTTTTGATTTTTTGACATAAAAATCCTCCTTAATATTCCGCGTTCGGGCGAGAGCGCGGTAAATAAGGAGTGCCTGCTTTTGATTAGAATACATTTTTATTATATCACATGAGCCTCGGGACATGTGGGACATTCGGGACAATTTTTTAAAAAATATAAAAATTTTTTAAAAAAGCACTTGACAACCACGTTAAAACGTGGTATAATATAAACATAGAGAGGGGGTGATTAACTTGAACAAGAAAATAAAAGAGCTTACCGAAATGCTCAAACAAATCGATAAGCTCTTGACCCAAATCTTAAAAGTTCTGATAACCCTCGGAACGATTTGGGCGGTAATTAAAGGAACGTTCTTCTAAACGTTCCGCTTTCATTGAGGAGGGCGGCAACCCTCCCCAATGAAAGTATATCATATTTCGGAAAGGAAGTCAAGCGATTTATGAAAAAAGACACTTTAAAGCTGGCGTTAATCATTTTCGATATTGTGATTACTTTGATCGCAATAGTTGGCGTAATTTGGTTATTTTTTATCAAGTGAGGTTAATATGCTTTATATCAAGCTGTACAGACAACAAGCGGGTATTTCAGTACCCAAGATGTCCGAGCTTACGGGTCTCTCGAGGCGAACAATAGAGGATTTAGAAAAGCGCGGCGACTGCCTTGTTTCCAATGCTCTAAAAATTGCCGATGTTCTCGGAGTAAAGCTGGACGATTTTTTGACACCTCCGCTCGAGAGAAAGTAGAACCGGTATAAAGCATCCCCGCTCTGCTAAAGGGCGGGGATACTTGTCATATCAGAATGTTATTCGGGATTATCCTTGATATATCGGTTATATGCCTTGTTGACACTGGATTCGGTGTTCTTCCCGCCCAACTCTGCCGCAATGACCTTGAACGTTTTCTTCTTCAGAACGTGTTTCTCGAAAATCTTATGCGTCAGCAGATCGGAAATGCTGTCTATATACCGCTCCACCTTTTCCTTGATGGACTTATACTCTTCACGCCGTGCCGTGAGCTTTACCTTGCGCTCAATGATCTCAATATATGTATCCTCAATGTGATTTCGCGGAGAGGGATTTTTCGGTATGCCGCTCGTATCGAAAGCCGGAGAAGCGTACAGCTTTGCTTCAATGATCTCCAGTTCCTCATCACATTCCTTGATGAGCTGCTCCATCAGATAATAATTTTTCAGATACTCGCGGATCATACCGAAATTCCCCCTTATATGTATCCCTTTTCCTCGGCAAACGTCCTGATTTTATTTATTGTGATCTTGCCTATGCCGCAGACAGATTCACTTGAAAGCCGCTCTATAAATTCCGATATCAAGCCCGAAGCTGGTTTCTGCTGTGTATCAGTTGCTTTCGGCATTTCTGCAAACATCTCTACAAGCTGCGAATCGCTCATGGAGCTGAAGCGCTTGCGGATCGCCGTTGCTTTCTTGTGAAGCTCCTTTTCGCTTCCGGTTAATTTCCTTTTACCCACGATCTCACCTCCTATACAACCCAAACGTCTGCGGGAAGCTCGTCTATAATATTATCAAATGCGTTGCTATCAGAGCTGTAAAATTCTCCAGACGCGGCGCGGTCATATGCGTCATTGACGCGCTTTATTGCTTTCAGAAGTGCCGTTTTATCGTCTTTCATAACTCCCAACGTAGCATGAAGGCAGCTGTAACCGTATTCAAGATCAAGCCATTTCAGCGCAATATCAAAGCATTCTCCGAATATATTCAGCATCTGCTCTTTTGTATACCGTGTTAGGCGTTTTTTCGCTTCGGTCTTTGCCAGACTGCATTCGTATTCCGTCAGTTTGACGTCCTCCTCTAGGTATGCATCATAGCCCCAACGTTCTTCATCGCTGCCGCCCATCGCAGTCATTACCTCGTCGAATATATCGCTTATATCAAAACCCATACACGAGTGGTATCGCTCGGACCTCAACCGCGCGAAAAGCTCCGTTGATTCGCTCTGAAGTTCCAAAGCGATGAGGCGAAATTCATTGTCACTTTCGCCGTCGTTTCCCAAAAGCTCGGATATTTCCTCGTCATCGAAATATACCATATCCGAACACTCATCAGCTATATCGGAAAGTTCGTTAATTATGCTCTGATAGGTTAACCGCCCGAGCATCGACTTCTTGTGCCGTAGATTTGCCGCTCGATCTGCTCTGGCTTGCTCTTTGTCATTTGTGTAGCTCATTTTTCTCCTCTCCTAGAGCGCCTTTATCGCGCCCTCCAGTATATCAATCAAATCGTGCAGACGCTTGTTGTCTGCTTTCATAGCGATTATCTCCTCGGGAGTAAGCCCCGTGTTCTCATAGGCTGCAAGGCGGTTAAACGCTTCTTGAAATCCGCACCCCTCGCATTCGCCCTCGCGTAGGGAACAAACGTCCTCACAGCTGTCAACATCATCCACTTCTCCGTTTCGCGCAAAACTACACATACACTTCAGCGCGTAATCTCTATCGTTCGGAAAAACTTTTACAGTAAGCCTATCCATCGCTCTCACCGTCCTTCCCGTCCATCTTCGCGCCGCAGTCTTCGCAATAAGTAGCACGGTAATCTTCCCATTCATGTTCTTCTCCGCACTCGGAACAGAGAATAACACCGCTTCCGTCTTCAACCCACCGCCCGTGTCTTTCGGGTCGGGCGTCGGCAATTGGGATTCCTACCACTGCCGCATACGCCAAGTCTATCGCATTGCTCCACCCTCTTTCTTCCGCCTCGTTGTCGAAATCCACATTGCGGGAAAGATTTTTAATCGCTTCTAACGCCAAATCGCGGCTTATGAAATCAGCCATTCTCTCGTCCCCTTTTCTTAAGCTCCTTGATAACGCTTACAGCCAGCTTGATATCCTCCATACAAATGCCATCCGCGAGCGCCTGTTCGATGAAATCACGATATTCGGTGTGGTTCAGATCAACCACCATTCCGATACAGTATAGCTCGTCGCCTTCATAGATATTAAATTCTGCGTGCGGCAGTTCCGTTTCATACGACCACGAGCAATCCCTGCCGGAACACCATAGCGCCTCTATAGGCTTTTGTAAATCCTTGTGGGTAATTGTACCACCTTCATAGCAATCAAATTCTTCATCAATTGCTCCGCAAAATTCGCACAAATCGTCACCATTGCCGAAAACTATCAGCAGATTGTTATCTTTGGCAAGCCGCTCAATTTCGGGAGTTGTTTCGTAAAAATACGCCCTGTTGTTAAGCATTGCCGCTAATTCTTCTTTAGTCATTGTAAATTCTCCTCATTATCCACGCCAACGCCGAAAAGCTCTTCGGCTTCAGCCGGATTATCAATTCTGCCATAATATCAATTTCTATTTCTGACGCTCCCCCACACTTGATAAATTTCCGCTCAGATAGTCCATAATTACCGCGCTTGCATTCTCCCAGCCATAGCACAGATGAACGGAATATCCCTGCGCCGAAAGCGCCTTGAGCCACTTATCCTGATTTCCGGATTTAACCCCGTTGGGGGCTTTAAGCTCTATAAAGAGCCCATGAAAGCCCCCGCGGGGAACAGGGAGAAGCAGGTCGGGAACACCCGCTTTTACTCCCATAGCCTTAAATCTTGCCGCTTCCGATTTCCCGCGCTTGCCGCCGTTCGGTATATGAAACAGCAGGTCAAGCTCGGGGTACTTGCCGCTCTGGAACGTCGCCCAGCGGAAAAGGGTCATCTGCTCGTTGTCCTCAATGTGCTGCATACATCCCCTCCGTTGCTCTCCGCCTCATCAACTTCGTAATTTCCAAGGAAAGTTACGAAATCAAGAAACCAATCATCCCGGAAATTTACAGTAGTTGAGCTAACCGGAGTTCCGGGAAATGCTTTATGATGCCATTCATTATATGCTCTGCAGAACGTCGGAAAGTCACAATTTATTTTCCCGACCTTTTCCATATTTGACAAAAGCACTCGCAGATTAGCTTCGTCTTTTGTGTAGGGACAAAACGCTTTCATTCTATACCTTCCTTTCTGTCAGTACTCCTGCCGCGCGAGTCCGAGCACTACCATACCTTCCTTGCAAAACCGCGGATCATCAAGAACATAGGTTATTCTGAACAGGGCACATTTCCCCGAATAATATCCGCCATCCGCCGCGCGGGTAAACTCTCCGTCGACATGAACCGTGCCGCTCCGTATCGTGTAAGGGTCTTCCTCCGGCAAGAATTCGTTGACCGCGAGGAAATCACCCGTTTCATATATCCTATCGTTTTTCCTTATCTCGAATGTCTTGCTTCCGTCCGCAAGCGCCTTGAAAAACTCGGGATAACATTTTACCGTATGTATCACTTACTCACCCCCGCTATTTCCGTATCAATCGCTATTATTCCACTCATAGGATTTTCCCTCCACATTTTCAAGCAGCAACTGATCGGGCTCTCCGTTGTCCGCGCGGCGGCATTTGTAGCCTGTCTTTATTGAGTTTATCGTGTTATACATATCCACGACCCACTCGTCGATCTTTTCCTGTGAAATTACCGTTGCGATGATTATCGCCTGTGCCAAAAGCCCGTTTTTAACGCAGAGGAATTTATATTCCTCTCTTCCGTCAATGCAGCGCATGAAAAAATTTGTCTGGCTGTCAAGCTCCACTGGAGCAAGAGCGCCGCTGTCAATAAACATCACCCGATCCGCCGCGTTGAACATCAGATAATGCTCAGAGCCGATAATAATGTCACGCGGCGGGCTTTCAATGATTATCTCTCTGGGATAATCATCGACGGTTAAAGCCGCGAGATAGCGGTTCTCATTCAGCGTCATAGCCTTTCTTTCCGCATCGCTGTAATCAAATGCCACGGCTACCTCTTCCGGTGTCATCTTCGGCATGCCTTCCATAGAATACAGCGCGATACCGTTTCCGACCCACTGCGTTCCGTCTGAACGAGTCGTCGTGCTGATAGTGTAGTTCTTCTTACATAACGCCGCGACTTTTTTCTTCTTGATCATAGCTTTCCTTTCCGAAACATTTAAGCTTCCCCTTTATCCTGTTGCTCCCCATCTTCATCCTTCGCCTTAATCAATGCTTTGGTCATTGCCAGCAAAGTCGCATTAAGAGCCGATCTCATCTTTTTCCGCTGAGCTCCGTCCTCAAAGTCCGCTATTACATCAAGCGCCGAATTGAAGTTCAGCTGGCATTCCTCAAGGTAGACTTTGAGCCGCTCCTTTTTGCTGTCCGGAGGAGCTTTCTTTGCATTCGACTGCAAAGCGGCATTTTCGGATTTGAGCTTCTCGATCTCCGCCAGGCTCTCTTTGCGTGCCGCGTCGACCGCGACAGTCCGCGCTTTGTCAGCTTTCTCCTGCATCTCCTTGAGCTTCGCCTCATACTGCTTCTTAGCGTCTTTCTCCGCCTTTTGTGCCGCCGCTTTTTCAATCTTGGCGATCTCCTCCGCCGAGGGCTTTTCGACCGCAACCTCAACGGGACGGCTTGACAGTTCCTTGTTTAGCTTTTCAAGCGATTCCACGCGCTCCTTCTGTTTGTCCTGCACGGATTTCAGCGCCTCGATCTCGGCGGAAAGCTGCTCGTTTCGCTTTTTAAGCGATTCCGCGGCGCTTTCCTCTTTGGTTCTCTCTTCAAGCTCGAGGGTCAACTGCTCGTTTACGATTTGCAGTGTCTTCATGCGCTCCTTAAGCTCGCGGACTGAAATCTGCTCCGCCTCGCCGCTGTCAATAAGCTGCTCCCTGTCCTCGTCGTCTAAAGCTGTCATCAGCGCCAGCTTGGTAATACCGATATGAGAGAGCTCACCAAGCCGCTCCCCGTATGTCTCGAAGCACTTGATGAAGTTGTATGCCTGCCGCTGCTTTATCGGTGTCATCTTCTCGCAGTACTCTTCGAATGTCTCACACTCAAACCTTGTATACAGCTTCTCATCACGCATTGCCTTTAGATCCTGCCCGATAGCCACAAAACCCTCGGCGACAATAAGCGCATTGTCGTTTATGCGACGGTTGAGCAGCGTTGCGCGATCCTGCTCGTTTTTCTCTGTCCTGATAATCTCGTTTTCGCTCATGATTACGCTCCTATTCTTACTTGTACCTTATTCGCCATCTCTTTGGGATCGATGGAGAACGTTTTCAGCTGCTTGCTTACGAATTTCAGCCAGTCCGTTACAAACTCGCTTACTTCCTTTGGCGGCGGACAATTGTTCTTGCCGCGGTTCTGTATAAGCTTGCCCTTGTTATCGATATTGACCGTGAAATACGGCTTGTCCGGCTCGTCTTTCCTTCGAAGCCCGAAAATATTCGTGCTTCCTATTGCGCATTTTTCAACGTAAGTCTTTACGCAGTGGTTTAATACCGAGCTTTCGGTAACAAAATCCAATACTGTCCGTAAAGGCTCGATCACAAAGCTGTCGTCGGAATAGCTCAGCTCGCCGAGCAGGGCGACGCGTCTTTGCAGTGCCGGTTCCAGATGTCCGTTTTTATTGACCGTGTACAGAGCGGTGCAGCGGTCATGTTCCTTCAGGATATCCCGCGGGAATTTCGCGCTGTGGTCGCTTAAGTCTATCCCGATCAGGCTGGCTGTATGAAGGTAATCCGCCCAGTACATCAATATATCTGGGCAGCTTTTAGTAAACGATCTCTGCTTCTCAATGTAGTTCATCGCGGCTTGAAGCGTTATCCCATACTCGCTCATTATATCACCTATCTTGTGATACTTTAGCTTATACCTTGCACAAAGCAGCTTGAAGTCATCCATATCCGAGAGCTTCAGTTTATTTTTGCGCCAGAAAGCCACCTGCTCCGGTGTTGCGTCGATCTTGATAAATTCCGCAAGAACATCTTTATCGATACCGAGCAGCTTTGCGGGACTGCACTCGAGTTCTGTTTTTTTGTCCCAATGCGTTATGTCAAGATAATGTCTTGCGATATTGTTAAGCCCCATTTTCGCCATGCTCTCGATCGCAGGACACCTTGATACCGCGTCGAATATCTCCGCGGGCGTTCTGTTCTTGTTTATCAGGCAAAGCGCTCTCAAATCCATATTCTTTACACGCGGCAGATCAAGCGACTGCGTTATCTCGATGATATTTCCCGGATAGAGCGGACCGAGGTCTTTGTCCTGCGCCGCCCGCTTCGGCGGCAGCCTTTCCCACACTCCGCGAAAGGATTGTTTGAAATAATGCTCTTTCTCAATCACCTTTCCGTTGGAAACACGCCAGAATGTGCGGCGGTATTCACGGTGCTCTTGGCTGTGTTCGACAGTACTTCTTTTGGTTTTAGTGAATGTTTGATTGTCCTTGTATCTGAAATTGTTATCCAAATAGAAGAACCTCGATACAAATTCATCACCATGTCGCTCCGTGTAAATTGCCGTAGTATAGAGATGTTGAAACTCATTATTACAGTAATATCCGCAGCCCGACGCGTTGATGTTTATAAGCTTGATTTTCCTGCCGCAGCGCGGACAAATACGCTCCGTCTTATGCTTGGCGTTTTCAATAACTCCCTGCTTATTGCAGCCCCCACAAAAGCCCTTTTGCTGCTTCTTTCGGTCATATCGGTAGAACCACGGCACGGTAGTAAGCACATCATTGTACACCCAGTCGAGAAGCTCCTGCGGAATTTTTCCTATATCCAACATGCGGTTTATCGTTCGCTCCTTGCGGTTCGCCGCGGCTATCTCCGCCTTATGCTCGCGCACATATTGCTGGTAGAATGCCGCCCAGCATATGCCGCGGGTATATTTGCGATCATTTCTCGGCTTGGCGTTGCGAAGCACCTCATGCCGCTCCGCAAAATCAAGAATGATCTTGTCGGCGTTTTTCAGCGCTGCCCAGTTACTGCCGATATATTCACCTATCAAACTGTTTGTCTGACAGCATTTATCCATACAATCACCATCCGACGTACCGACCGAGTAATCGCTCTTTACAAATTCAAGACCGGTATACAGCTCTCCGCCAACATCACCAAGGGAATTGATAAAAAACCTTTCCTTAATGCTTAACGGGTCCGACTTCTTTCCATAATACTTAGCTTTGTATACGCAAATGCAAAGCGTTTCAATTCCACGCTTGGTGGTGTGAATCGCCGCGGAATAGGCATTGAAGCTATTATCGCCCCAACGCTCTGTCTTAGGGCGCTTCACCGTTACAAATTCTTTGAACGGCAAAGCGGACAATTCCTTATATTCGATCATGCCGCTCACCTCAATCCAACATACTGTCGAAATCAAGCGACAGTCCCGCGGGCTTTTTCAGCTCGGCAATAGCAATGCATTTATCGGAAGCGGGTACACCCTCGATACCGAAGTACTCCCGCACCCAGGCGAAATGCTGCTCATCGGAGATCCTCGCAACTCCGTGCGATCCCTCCTTAACTTCAAACTTCTTGCCCTTTTTAAAGCAGCTTTCAAGGCAGCCTTTAAGGGTCAGCCCCTTGCCAATGATGTCCTCGCCGATCATCTCGGTAATCAGCGGCTCTATGTAATTGAGCGTATCACGCTCCATATCGTTCTTAGGCTCTCCGAGCTTCTTTCTTACTTCCTGTGTCATATGTATTTCCTCCTAAAATCTTTTTAACTTACAGCGCGGCATTATTTTTATTCCCGCTTGATCAGCCGAAGCCGCGCATAGGGACGACCGGTAACCTCATTGTGACCTACTTCGCTGTCGATAAGCGTCCAGCCCTTGTACAGCTTTTCAACTTCCTGCTTGACCTCATCATTACGTTGAGCGTTCTGGAGCTTGCGCATACGCTTTTTGGATATCCTGTTATCGTCCGTCACCACATCGGGACGCTTAAGGTTCGTAGAGCAGTTCCATGAACGCTCAAACTTATCGCAATGTTTTTTTGACTTGGTGAGGTATTTGCTTAACCCGAACAGTCCGTCCTTCTTGTCGGGCTTGAGCCTGTCCGCATTCGCCCAGCCGCAATGCCAGCGGTTCTCGATCTCTTCACGGGGAACGCCCCCGCTTAGGACGATGTGGTAATGCAGACGCGATCCGCTGCGCTTGTCTTCCGTGACATACATATACTTGAACGGAACACCTTGTTTCCTGTAATACCTGCGCAGCCGCTGAATAAAATTCGTAAGCTCCCGCCTGGCTTGTTCTCTGGGGAGTTCTTCCTCAAAGGTTAAGGTAAGGTGATAGTCGCCCTTGTCAAAATTGTTGAACAACAGCCATCGAAAAAACTTCCTTGAATACTCATTGTTCAATTTTTTTATTTTAGGGGGAGAAGCCCTTGTTTTAGTTTGACGGGCATTTCTGACCGCCTGCTGCTCCTCTTCCGAGTACTCGAACCAGTCAATCTCCTTGTACCGACAATTATGTCTGCTAAGAGATTTTTCTCGAACAAACGTACGTTTCAATTTTTCACTCTCCCTCGAGGAAAACCAAAAATGAGCGAGAAGTTAATACTCATTACAAGCCCGCCAAGCGGCGGCGCGAACGCTTTTTTTAATGCGACGACCGAAGCCGTTTCCGACTTCATGACCGCCGCATTTTTTGCCCGCAGGCTGCCGCGTTTTTTTGATTTTCCTATTGACTTTTATACGGGAAAATGATATAATATTTATAGGGTTTAAGTTTTGCATTCGATTGCAAAATTGTTTTTTATATCATTTTCCCGCCTCGACCGCTTCGGTCGGGGTATTTTTTTATGCTAGCTTCCTGCCAAATCGGCAGAATACAACGGTTGTTTTGTTGTATCCGCTGAAGCTGCTGCACTTTGCACAGTGCTTTTCGCATACCGAAGCGTTCAGCTTTGGACACTTCACCCAGTTCTTATTCTGCGCGTGAGATTTCTTACAGATGGGGCAGATCATTTATTATCCCTCCAATCGTCCATTCCGTCTGGGTTCTTTCCCTCGCTCATCAGCCGGCGGCGGATCACTTCCGCGCCCGCTTCCTCGCGCTCCCTGCAATATCTACGCCAGGCAAACAGCTCACCATCGCCGAGATCGAGCAGCTCGCCGGCACTGTTTGTCATGGCGAAGCTCGTGCCGCTCTCCGTTGTGCGCCTCAAATACTTTATCGGACCGAATTTGTCCAACTTTTCCCAGACGTTTCCCAGCTTGTCCACATATTGATTATCCGGCGGCTTCTCGTCTTCGGGTACGTCGTCAACATCTGAATGCTCTATGTACTCGGCAACAAACTCGCAGTACTCTATTCCGGTCTGCATTATCTGTCTGACGGCGCATTCCGCAGCGCGCTTGTTCTTGTAGAGCCGCACTCTGCTGTTCAGGCTCTCAAGCACGGGAAAGTTTTCCTTATCCATGCCTGTGAAGTAGCGGTCATCGCGGGTCTCGTGAACCACCCATTTGTCTGTGATTTTCATCTTCCTCGCCCCCCATTTTGCTCATCTTCATCGCCGCCCTCTTTTGCGTCTGCACGACAGTTCCATTTTTGAATTGCCTCGTTTTTGCCACCTGTCCAAAAGCGATTGGCAGTGCAATTTTCGTTTTTGCAGTAAACATAGTAACTGTTACTGCCACAGTTTTCAAATGCCGCCTCAGATCCGCAGAACGGGCACAGTTTCAGCTTAATCTCGCTCATCTTCATCACTACCCTTCATCGGGATTGTCGTGAGCATTGCCAATAACTTCATAACAATTCGCATATTTCCGAGCGACCTCGAACACCTGACCGCTATCCAGTTCCATGATGAAGCGACTTTTGTTGCCAGAATAAGCGATTTTTCCTTTGCTCGTTTTGCCGGATATGCCCTTGTAAAGCACTATATCGTCCTCGAAAATAGGCTTGCGGTTCTTGTCAACAAATCCAACACACTGACCGAGCGTTTCAAGACTGACCTTAAAACCGAGCTCGCCTTTTTGGGAGGCAACTTCGGCAATATCGAACTCTGCCCACTCGAGCGTGTCCGTTCGCTTTCCGCGCCATAGTCTATGTAATTTATTCACTTTCTTATCCTCGCTTTCTTTCATTGGAATATCCCCAGAAACGGGGATCGCTGCCAAGCACAGCGTTATTCCTATTCCCGCCCGTATGTAGTACTCGTCCGCCCACATACCGTACAGATCGGCGTCGCCCATCGTGCCGAAGCAGATGAGCATTCCCAGAATCAGAAGCGCGATTGCCGCCACATGACGCTTATTCATCTTTGCCGCCTTTCCGACAATGAAGGCTTACCCAGCAATGCTGCTGGAGACACGGTCCCACATGCTCGAGCGTTGGTCTCTGCCCCGAATTATAGGGGCATTTTTCGCAGTTCATGATGTTCTTATCATCGTAAAGGAACTCAAGAATCTCCTCGTTGCTCATTCTCCTAACCCCCTTAAAATGTCCTTGATTATCGCGATCCCGCTATCCATTGCTACGTCAACTGGGATCGGGTCTCTGCCCTTGCGGCAAATTAACGCACACTCCGTATTCGGATTGTACTCAATGCGGTCAACGCTCTCGCCGAACCGCGTGATCTTCAGCAGCTCGGCAAATTTGTCGCATATCTGCTGCTTGTCCTCAATTACCACTGCCTATCCCTCCTGATCTGCGATATCGCTGACATCACCGAAGTCCCTTGTACGGCATATTGTGTAAACTCGTCCGCAATCCTCGCAGATCAAATTCACCATGCACCCGAATCCGCTGCCCTCTCCTGCGGCGCTTTCCACATCAAGCCCGTCATAACTGACATCCAGCTTTAAATTGTATGAACCGCAGCCCTCACATTTGAGATTCCCGTATTTGTTATGCTTCACGGCTCGTCCTCCTTTCCTTGGGAAGCCAATGCTATATTCGCGCTTTCCAGCGTACTATCGATCATACGGAGCTCCTTATCGCAATCATTTAGCCGCTTATTCAGCCATGATACCTTACTATCGGTACAGTCTCCGCGCTCGCTGATATATTTCATCGCCTGCGCTTCGACATTGCATTTGCGTATCTTTAGTGCGCTTATAGCGCAAACAAGTTGTTCGCTTGTAAATGGCATTTCGACACCCCCTAATCCGAAAGAATATCCTGCATACTAATGTATGCTTCGAGGCACTCGCTGCCGCTCTCATCGTTGATTGCTTCGATTGAGTTCCGCGCACTCTTGCAAAGCTCTGTAATATTGTCCATCGTTTTTACCTTCCTTTCTGTGTTTATTTAAACTATTTCTTTGACCCTCTCCTTTTCCTCGCGCAGCTTCCTAAGCCGCTCCATTTCTATGGCTTCGCCCCAGATCT
Source organism: uncultured Ruminococcus sp. (assembly GCA_964552995.1). Taxonomy (GTDB): domain Bacteria; phylum Bacillota; class Clostridia; order Oscillospirales; family Ruminococcaceae; genus CAG-115. Next base: position 8,528 of record CAZKJC010000006.1, on the reverse strand, counting down.
GCCCGCAGCGGTCCAATATTGCCTGTACCTCCTCGGGAGTTTTATCACGGCAATAATCGTCGCAGATGCAGCCGAGGTACCTTCCGTTTTCGTCGTAGATTTTCTTTACAACATTGCCCATCTTGGGCGGTTCAATTTTTCGCCTTGCCATAATAATCACCTCCGTAAATTGTATGCCGCTCCGGTTTGTACACTTTACTAATGCGGCAGCATACCTGTGTAATCTGTATCACCCCCTCACGATTCCAACTGACCACGATTCCCATATGCTTGATTTCCACTGCCTTGTGTGCTATAATGATAGCGGAAAGGGGGTGGAATTATGGAATGCGGTAAAACTATTGAAGAGCTTGTTCCGCTTATTGCCGCGGTGAAATTGTCAACACTTGACGGCATAAAAGAGATGTCCAACAAGGAGATGATTATCAAATACTCCGAAATAATGTGGGACATGGTTACTGCCTACACCGACATCAAAGAACATGGTGGCTTCAAGTGGGAACACGACTGATTAAAGCATAGCATTTTGGTATAGCTCTGATTTTCTGCGCTCGTAAACAAATCGCAGTTCTTCATTCACCAAGCGACAAAATTCATCTAACGTAAAGCCTTGTTTGCGGCATTCTTCCACAATGCTGTCTTTCAAGGCTTTTACCTTGTCATTGTCTCTTTCCACTTTGCTTTCACCCCCTCTCACTCTGAGCTGTTATTTGTAGACTATTTGTCTACATAATCTGCAAAAAAAATATCATCCCTCTCTTTGCTCGTAAGGTGAAGTAAAATCGCAAGGGTTTTAATCTCCGAGTTTTTAAACTCTCGCGAACCATTTAGCTTCTTATAAAAAGCCTGTCTTGTAATACCAAGTGCTTCCGCTATACTGCTCTTCGGAATCATGCTACTATCAATTTTATCGCAAAGCATTTCCTGATTCACATAATCACCTCATTTCGTCTAGCCACTTTGCATTTTCATTATACAACAAGTAGACGGATTTGTCAACATAAATTTACATTGAAAAATGCACAAATATTTGTAGTCGTTTTTGTCTACCTGCAACAATTTTGTGGAAAAGTGTAAATTTATGTTGACAGATTAGTCTATTTTTGTTATAATATTTTCAGATTGAAGGGGGAGATTTCATTGACATTAGGTGAAAAAATAAGAGAAGCTAGACTGAAAAAGGGCATTTCACAAACTGAGCTTGCCAAGCTTCTCGGTTACAAGTCTCGTTCTTCAATCAACAAGATAGAAGTTGAGGGACGAGATGTTCCACGTTCTATGATAGTAAAATTTGCACAGGTTCTGGGCGTTACCCCATCTTATCTAATGGGGTGGGACAACGATACGCCGAATGACCATGAGTATATGGAGATAGTAAAGCTGCTTCAATCATTGTCACCGGAAGATTTTAATTTAGTGAAGAGGCTTATTGAACAGCTTGTGTCAAAACAAATTCCCCCATCGCCGAAAAACGATGGGGAAACGAAATCTTAATTTGTTTTGAGGCTATCGATCAAAGCTATCACTTGCTCTTTATCCTCTGGAGAGAGCAGTTGGAATTTTAAGGCGGCATCAACTATATCCGCCGACAGCTCACCGGTCTTATTCTCAGTGATTTGTGCATGGTCTTCCACGATTATGTACTCCTTTCATATAAGTCACCGGCGCTGATTGTATTATAACACATCTTCCTGCTTTTTGTGGAGATTTGATAAAAAATATCGTTTCTGGAGGCATTATAATGGAAAATGATACCGAGCATTCTTCTTTTCGAGTTATTTCAGTTTCACTTTCAAAACCCTTTTACGCAAAAAATGCACGGGCAAATCAAATAATATTTGTGGTTGCCGGATTTATTTTTACCCCCTTTGGAATAGGTATGATAACCTCCTCACAATACTTATTATTGGGAATAATCTTTATTGCTTTGGGAATAGGTGGCTTTTTTGGCTCAATAATGATTTTCAATTGCTTTTTCAAACAGGAGATTGTCCATACTGTAAGAAAAAAATTCAAATGAAGTATAGAGAAACACATTTTCAGTGTCCCTTATGCCACAGACCAATTGCGAAAACTAAATCAACAGTTGAAAATGCAGAACCGTTGATTCTCCCTAACACCACCGAGCCCAATATCAGCTTTGATGAAATGAAAGCTAAATTCTATGAAACGTGGAATTTACAATGGCAATGCACATCTGAACAGCGAAAGCGTTTTGAACGAGCGAACAACGAAACAATATACTGCTTGCGCGAGATTAACCCCGACAACGGTACCGCAAAATGTCAAAGTTCAGATTACTACACCAACAATGTTATTTATGATGTTACATACCATTCCTGCACCTGTCCCGATTATAAAAAACGTTTATATCCCTGCAAGCATATATATGCTCTAACGCTCAATCTTGGCATAATGCAGCCAGAAACCGATTTAAGCGGTATTCCTCAAGATATCAGGGAAAAGATCGAAGCTCTTCCGTCCGACAGTTTAAAAAGTCTTAAAAGCATAATACAGCAAAATAATTTTAATGCTTTTTTGCTCAAAAAAACGCCACGCAATAAAAACCTTCTTGTATCAGGAATTGTTGAAGATACCGAAAACATGGCTGTACTACTGAATATGCTGTTCAGCAGAAATGACCTTGTTGCACAGATTTATGAAAACGAGATTGACTATAAGCCAGCTCCTAAAGCAACAAAATTTGAAATAATTGACTACATCATGGAAAACGAACCCAAATTCGTACAAAAAATAGTCAAAAATAATATACTGGCGAAATTAAACGATGAAGTTGCAAAAAAACGCGAATTTATATATAGTTATTATTTCTCTGAGGAACATCAAAATTAAAATTTTTTGCACTCGATTGCAAAACCACAGGTGAGGTGAAATAGACATCAAAATAGAGGTGGTACTAAGATCATCCTAATTCTAATTATACTAAAGAAGGACGTGATTATTTTGAGTTTAGAAAGTTTAGGGGCATGGTTTATTGATTGCCTTCCCTTTCTAATATCGTTGTTTAGCTTTATAATAGGTATTGCCGGACTTTGGTTTTCATATAAATCATATAAAAACACAAAAAATATTGTTGATGCCATTAATTTAGAAAAGTTAAAAGATAAATATCGTATAAAACACAATGAATTTGTTTCCAGCATTAAAACCGTTTTAACTGAATTACGCAATGGAAATCGAAGTTACAGCCTTGTTATGAGTTTGTTTCAAACTTGTACAAATATTAAAGTCTTGAATGATGGTTGGCAAACAGATGATAAAGAAACATTAGATGCGATTATTTTATATTTGGTCGACATTCCAAATAATAAAGAAATTGATGATGCAACATGGTTTAGTCTTCAAAAACATATCTCAATAATTTTAGCAATATTAGAAAGAGAAGGGGGGGTTAGAAAAAATAGAAGAGCGTAACGACATTACACATTCGAAATAATTTGTTATATAAGTGAAAGAAAGGAGCGTACCCATGCCAACCAACGAATACTGCATATACCTCCGCAAATCCCGCGCCGACTTTGAAGCTGAATCCCACGGCGAGGGCGAAACGCTGTCGCGACACCGTACCGCCCTGCTTGCGCTTGCCAATAAGCAGAACCTGTCGGTAACCAAGATTTACGAGGAAGTCGTATCCGGCGATACCATAGCCGCCCGACCCGTCATGCAGCAGCTCCTTGAGGACGTAAGCGCCGGGCTGTGGAAAGGCGTCCTTGTGATGGAGGTTGAACGTCTCGCCCGCGGTGACACTATGGATCAGGGACTTGTCGCCCAGACGTTCAAGTATTCCAACACGCTGATTGTTACCCCTCTAAAAACGTACAATCCAAACGATGAGTTTGACGAGGAGTATTTTGAATTTGGCTTGTTCATGAGCCGCCGCGAGTACAAAACCATCAACCGCCGCTTACAGCGCGGCAGAGAAGCCTCGGCCCGCGAGGGAAAGTTTATTGCAAGTATCGCGCCGTATGGATATAAGCGAAAGAAGCTCGACAATGACAAAGGTTACACACTTGAGCTTGTGCCGGAACAAGCAGATGTTGTCCGCATGATATTCGATTTTTACGCCAACGGCACGGAGATCAACGGTCAGCTGCGCCGGTTGGGAATACAAGCGCTTGCCCGTCATCTGAATACTATGGGTATCAAGCCATACCGCAATGACTATTGGGAGAAAGAAACGATCCGCGACATGATACGCAACCCCACCTATGCAGGGTATATCCGCTGGGGATACCGTAAAGTCCAAAAAAAGGTCGTTGATGGTAAGCCAATTTCAATGCGCCCGATAAACTACAACGAGGACTGTATTCTCGCCGAAGGACTGCATGAGGCTATTGTTTCCAAAGAATTGTTTGACAAAGCGAACGCGATCCTCGACTCGGAGAACTCAAATCCGCCCGTTCGCCTGAACCAGCAGATCAAAAATCCGCTGTGCGGCATAGTTTATTGTGCCAAGTGCGGCCGCAAAATGACTATGCGGGCAGGAAGAGAAAATCATCCTACATATCTGGTCTGCCACGCTCGGAGCTGTGACATGGTAAGCACTCCGCTCCATTTTGTTGAGGAACGGCTTTTGAGCATTCTAAAGCAGTGGCTAGATTATTATAAGATCAAATCTACGGAAAGCAGCGTATCCGCCGTTGACACTAAGCCTATTGAAAACGCCATCAAGCAGACCGAGGCGGATATTGAGCGCCTGAAAAAGCAGCGCCTGAAAGCTCACGCCTTAGTTGAGCAGGAGGTTTACACAGTCGAAATGTTCTTAGAACGCTCCAAGGATATCAATGACGAGATCGACGCGGCAACCCTCAAGCTGAAAAATCTGCATGGTGAGCTGTCGAGGTTATCCGAGCGCGAAACAATGCGCAGCGAGTTTATTCCCAAAATTGAGCATCTGCTGGAGGTATATGATAGCCTGCCCAATGCCGAAGCTAAAAATAAAATGCTCAAGGAAGTACTGCAAAAGGTCGTCTACAATAAAGAAAAGGCTGGAGTCGCCAACACAGGCAGCGTTGAGAGCTTCGAGCTGACGGCATACCCGTTGCTCCCCGAAACGCTTGATTAGTTTTGCTTTGGGTGTTATCATGTAAGTAAGTATGAAATTTTTGCGGGTTATCCCTGGTATCACCGCAAGGAGGTGCTGTATTACGACGGATTCCCCTGGGCGACCTCGGTGCCCGAGCGCTGCGAGCTTATGGCAAAGCCGCTGTCCGACCCCGAGGGATTTGTCCGCGCGGCTTACAGCGAGTGCCTGTCCCACACCGAATATCTGGACAGCGACAGCGCGGAGGACAGGCGAATGCGGGAAATGTTCCTGCTCAATCTGGAATATTTTATGGCTACACTGCTTGACCGCAAGGACAGAATGAGCATGGCGCACGGGCTGGAGGTTCGCGTTCCGTTCTGCGATTACAGAATAGTGGAATACGCCTATAATATCCCCTGGAGCATGAAAGCCTATAACGGCAGGGAAAAGGGTCTGGTGCGGTACGCGATGACCGGCATACTTCCCGAGGGCGTTCTCTGGCGCAAAAAGAGCCCCTACCCCAAGACTCACAATCCAAATTATATGTCCCTGCTTACTCAAAAGCTCACAGCGCTGCTTGATTCCAGGGATTGCCGCCTAACGGAGCTTGTAAGCGCCGATAAACTGCGTGAAATGCTGAAGAGCGGCGGCAGGAGCTTCACTAAGAACTGGTATGGACAGCTGATGAGCGTTCCGCAGATCTACGCTTACTTCCTGCAAATCGAAAGATGGCTGCATGAATATGATGTTATAATCAAGCAATGATAAAAGCGTGGGAAGTAAGAGCGGTACTCATATAGAGAAATTTTTAGCCATAGTATTTTTGATTGTAAGTCCAAAATACTATGGCGTTTCTATTGACACAACGGCTTTTTTAATGTATAATATCTGTAAAACAAATCGGAATTCAACGGAGAGTTTTTATGAAAAAGAAGATTATAACGATTCAGCATCCGCAATCTGAACAGCACGTTAATCGTATGATTGGCTCATGGGAAAACTGGGATTTGACAGGAATTGGCATTGCGCAGGCACATAATATAGGAAAACACCTTGCCGCAGAAATCGGTGATGATAAATATCACATATATTCCTCGGACTTATTGAGAACAAAACATACGGCTGAAATCGTTTCAAGCTATTTGAATACATCACCATTCTATGATAACCGAATAAGAGAGTTTTATTTAGGAGAGGCAGTCGGACAATCAAAAGAATGGGCAAAAAATAATTTATTCTGCCCTGTGTGGACGGATACGATTGATTGGGCTGATACTGCGGACGGTCAAGTATTTAGAGGTGCAGAAACAAGGCGAGAAGTTTGGCATAGAGTTTCTCAGTTTTTCGATATGGTGATTGCTCAATCTTCTGACAATTTTATTATAGTTTCTCACAGCGGAACATTAAGCGTATTATTTGCAATTTGGTTAGGCATAGATATGGAGTTGCTGGACAAATGCACATTTTGGGGTAAATCCGGCGGTGTTTCTTTTTTGAGTGAAGATAACAATGGACACCGTATTATATCAAGATTGAGTGATATGTCCTATATCAAAGAGTAAATTCTGATTTACACGAATAAACCAATAATTAAAACAAACCCGAAAGCAGTTGAAAAACTACTTTCGGGATATGATTTTATATGCGTATTCGTCTTATCGCCCGCGCCGTTTTATTCACCGCAATGCTCGCAGTCGTGCTCCTGTGGGAAAAGCGACTCGTCATAGGCTATCCCGTTTTTGTCGTAATAGTCCCTTATCGCCGCCTTTACCGCCTCCTCCGCCAGCACGGAACAATGTATCTTGTGGGGCGGCAGACCGTCCAGAGCCTCCACCACCGCTTTATTTGTAAGCTCCAGCGCCTGCGAAAGCGGCTTGCCCTTTATCATCTCGGTAGCCATGCTGCTGCTTGCTATCGCTGAGCCGCAGCCGAAGGTGCTGAATTTCACATCCTCAATAATATCGTTATCGATCTTAAGGACTATATTCTTTATATCCCCACACTTGGCGTTTCCTACCTCGACGATACCGTCCGCGTTCTTCTGAGATAGTCCACGACCTCCGGCACAGTCTTAATTATCGTTTCAATTTCATCTTCGGTATTATATTCGGATAAAGTAAGCCTCAGCGAGCCGTGCGCGACCTCGTGGGGTCTGCCGATAGCCAGCAGAACATGGCTCGGATCAAGCGAGCCGGAGGTGCACGCGGAGCCCGACGAGCCGCATATTCCCTTGATATCGAGAAGCAGCAGCAGACTTTCGCCCTCTATCCCCTCAAAGCACATATTCACATTTCCCGGCAGCCTTTTTGCGGGAGCGCCGTTCAATACGGAATGCGGTATCGCCGACAGTCCCTCAATAAGTCTGTCACGCATTTTTGTGAGCTTTCTGCCGTTCTCCTCAAGCCGCGCGGTCGCTTCTTTGAGCGCCGCCGCCATTCCGACTATCGCGGGAATATTTTCCGTGCCGCCGCGCCGTCCGCGCTCCTGCGCTCCTCCCTCTATCAGAATAGACGGGGTGATACCCTTGCGCACATAGAGCGCTCCCACGCCCTTAGGTCCATGGACTTTATGAGCGGCAAGCGAAAGCATATCGCAGCCCAGCTCTCCCACATTGATCGGGATATGTCCCACCGCCTGAACCGCGTCGGTATGGAACAGCACGCCCCTTTCTCTGCAAACAGCCGCTATCTCCTTTACCGGCATTATAGTCCCGATCTCGTTGTTGGCGGTCATTATCGTTACCAGCGCGGTATCGGGGCGTATCGCCGCCTTTACGTCATCGGAGCTTACGCTACCCTCTCCGTCAACGTCCAGCAGTGTGACCTCAAAGCCGCGCTTTTCCAGCTTTTTCAAGGTATGAAGCACCGCGTGGTGCTCCACCTTATCCGAAATAATATGCTTTTTGCCCTTGCGCTCCCCCAGCTCCGCCGCCGTAAGAAGCGCCTGATTGTCCGCCTCGCTGCCGCCCGACGTAAAATATATCTCCTTTACGTCCGCGCCTATACAGTCCGCGACGTCCTTTCGCGCGTTGAACATCGCCACAGCCGCCTCCTGCCCCGCGGTGTGCAGCGAGGACGGATTCCCGTAGCTCTCCCGCAAAAACGGCAGCATAGCCTCCAGCGCGGTTTTGCTGAGCGCGGTCGTCGCCGCGTTATCCGCATATATCATTTTATCACCCGATCTCACATTATTACTTGTTTCAAGGTAATTCTAACAATCCCTATCAACTCAATAGGATTATACCACAATTGCACTTTTTTGTCAATAGTTATTCCGAAAAAAATCAAAAATATGCGGAGCAGGCTTTTGGTGATGTTAATGGCATAAATTATAATTTATGCTGGCACGCTTATTTTGTTAGATTTGCAATGTGGAGCTCCTTTTAATTTGTTGAAGTTGAATTTGTTATGTTTATCCGCTCTGTTATTATGCGAAAGCGGAGCTTTCACGCGCTCGTGTCGGGGCTGACACCTTCGGGGGA
>CAZKJC010000005.1:22587-23902 GCA_964552995.1 uncultured Ruminococcus sp. | reverse complement strand
TTAAGTTGGCAAGCACTCCCGAGCTGTCTGTATCAACAAATTTATAATCCGTTCCTCTGCTCATATCTCAACCTCCACAACGATTGTCATTCTCCCATCTGTCGTTTTTCCAAATGTCACGTCAACCACGGTTGCTCTCGACTCAAACTCCTCTACCGCGTCTGTTATCTCGGAAAATGCGATCGTTTCGGCGACATCAATAGGCTTATCAATGAAATCCATGTCAAGCCCGAATTCGCGGTACATCGGGACAGTTCCCTTTTTTGTGTTCAGAAGCAGGGCGATATTCTGCAAAACAGACAATACCTTATCCTCCTGCTGAAATTGAATTGTGATTTTCTCAGCGGAGCTTACTGTATATTTCAAATCATCACCCCTTGATATATTCTGTGAGAGATAAGGATACATCCGCCGCCGTGAGATTTCCACGCCTGTCATAGTACTTCATTTTTACAGCGTGCTTTTTGATGACCCAGCGATACCGCCCATAGCTTTTCTTGCCAATAACGAGACGTAATATCTCTCCATTGCGCTCAGCAGTGAGTATTTTCTTGATCTCTCCCATAACGTCGACCCCAAGCTCGGCTGAGAGCTTGATGTCAAAGGAGAACGTATCGGCGTCTGAGCCTACGAATTCCAACAGTGTCGTACCGTTATGCCTTTGATGTGTTCCATAGGAAGCCGAGCCGCCCCATGACGCGTTGTTAAATGTCTCGATCTTATCGGCAGTCACCTCAAAAACGATATTGCCCAAATACCCGACGATCATTAAAAGCCTCCTATGACAAATCCTTCCTCGTTAAATCCCATATGGTACAGACAAAGCACAAATTCACCGATCTTGGGGAGCCACGGAGTTATGATCAGTTTGTGTTCGTGAAGCGCCTCGGTTTCGGTCTGAGACTTTTCCCCACCAATAAATGGTGGAGATTTTATGACCTTAAGCCACCCGGAGACCATGTCCACATCGGGAAAATGCACCCTCACAAGCCGCACCGAAGCATTTACATCGGTAACCTTTCCTACTCTCAAATCTCCCATATACCCTCACTTTATACCCAACAGCTGATTTACCCGAGCCTGCACAGTATCATAATCATGACCCGCCTCCGCAAGTTTTTTCCTGAGTTCCTCACCGTTTCCCCAATCACCGCGGATAACCTGTCGAGCCAGCTCGTCAATATCGGATTCTCCGGCGGATCTGACCTCGGATTGATTATCGGTGGGAAGTGCTTTCCTTAGCGTGATCTGTGTAGTATATCCCGATCCCGAAATGCTGTGCTTCGCCTGGCTGATTATATATTTGCCGTTCCAA
>CAZKJC010000005.1:385-22577 GCA_964552995.1 uncultured Ruminococcus sp. | reverse complement strand
TCCCCAATCCTCAAGCATTACGGCGTTCCCGGCGACAAGCCTCGGATTACCGGGAAATGTGAAAGAGACCTCAAACTCATATTTGTTGTGCAGCCGCAGCAGCTTGTGCGCCAAAGCCTGCGCTTCGGACTGACTTGACACGTTGCGGCGAACCTCAAGGCACTGCTTGTTTTTATCGTCGTCCTTATAATCCTCAACATAAGCCGTTGCGGATATTGTTACACCGCTCGAATTTGTGCAGCTCACCCGGCAGCTCGTGTAACTATCGTTCTCTCCTGTTGACAGTTTATATTTGGTATATCCGCCTGACTTTCCGCGCTTTATCGTCAATACCGCGGCTTTTGCCTCATATTCTGCCTGATCGAATACCACCAGAATATTGTTGGTAACTTTAAGCGAGCAGCCCGCGTTGTGGCACAGCGTTTGAAGAAACGATATATCGCTGGTGCGGTACTGCTCTACTCTTGTATATTCGGGATCGTTGGCGCTCTCAAACATACATGCCATGCCATTTTTGCTTGAGATCTGCTTGACTATACCGGAAAGGGAAATGTTCTCCCACGACTTGCTTTTAAGAGTCTGCCGTATTGAGCTGCTGTACGGCAGCGACGTTCCCTTGATCGTGACCGTTGACGGCGGTCCCGATACATCTACACCGTCAAGCTCAAACTGTCCGCATTCAAGCACTTCATCCTTGCCGTCGCTGTTCCAGTTGCGCCTTACGATAACCGCCGCGATCTTCAAGCCCTTGCTGCCCTCTTTTTCCACGGACGCGGACGTTTCTCCGTCAGCTCTCCGCACCTGATTTTCGGCGAACCAACCAAGATAATCAACGTGTATGGGATAGGGTATACCGGCATTAAGGTTCAGATGGGTAATTTTACCCCTATAATCGGTTACCTCCGCGCCCGGATCACCCACGCCGTAGCTTGAATACTGCGGAGCGCCGTTGACAATAACCTCGTCTCCTATATTCCAGCCGCTCTTTGAAGCGGTCGATACAGTGGAATATGTACTTGTTGAGGCGGCTTCCGTGACCGTTGATGACGAGCCTATTTTCTGTAGGCAGGATAACTTGACATAAGCATGTTTTCCCGCATTATCAAAATACGCCCAACCGTTTACAATATTGGTGACATCGATCACAGCTCCATACGGCAGTGTTCCGCGTATGTTATACTGCTCCCCCGGACTGCTTCGGATGTTGACCCCGCCCGCAGAAACGACCTTGTATTTCGAGCTCTCGGAGCCTTTGCTATCCTTTGATGAGGAGCCAACCGGCTTTGTATCAAGCGTTTTGCCGCCCTCTGCGGCGGCGTTAATCGCATTATTCAGCCATTTTGTCAGCCACTTGCCGTCGCGGTCGTGCATCTTTATCTGAAGATCGTCAGTCTCGTCCTCCTCGTTGTCTGTGTATGTAAAGGATATCAAGTCCTTATTGACCGCCTCGGAGATATCCGTTCCCGCAAAAGTCACCTGCAAATCGGCACGTCTCGCCGAATTACTGTCGCTCACCCGCTCACCCTCTTCCACGGCGGCAAATCGTCCGCCGTTACTTTATCATAAACCTCGGGAACATTGAGGATTATCCCCGAAGAAAAAATATACGTTTCACGATATTTGGGGTTGGCATTCATCAAGATATCGGTGTACTTGGTATCGCCGTACAGCAATTTGGCTATGCTGTCCCACATATCGCCTTGTACAGTTGTGTATGTCAAGCGTACGCACTCCTTCTCGCGTTTCCTTCCCGCTCATCAAGAGCGTCAAGCACCATCTCCTTTATCTTTTCCACACAGCCGTTTACCGCGTCTTCGGCACCGTCAGCGTTTCCTTGAATAACAAAGCTTGGAGAAATGCTGATATTGACCACTTCACTATGACCGGCTCTTGGCCCGATGGCAGCTTGTGCGCTTTCCCCGTTTATTGCCTCGTTATAATCAATCATTTTGCCGTAATCACGCAAAATAGACTGTGTTCTTGAAGTAGGTATCACAGTTTCCCCGCCGTTGAAATAACGCAGCTCGGGACCGTTCTCACCAACCAAATCCCAGCCCCGTGCGGCATTATTTGTGCCGTTCGCATAAGCGTTGATCCCGCTTAAGTCACGAAGCTGCGGACCGGTTATAGTCGGCAGGATATCCCCAAGCGCCGGAACGGATACGGCAGGAGCGGCGGCGTCATATGAAATCTCAAACGATGAAGCCTTAGCCAAAGCCTCTGTTACCGCAGCCGAAACAGCTTCAGCCGCCTCAACCGCCGTGCCTTTATACGCAGAGATCGCGTCGGCATAGGCGAGTATAGTTTCTTTTGCCGCATCCGACGCCTGTTCGTCCATGTTCATACGTTCCACGACGTCCTGCATATCCGCGGTGATCTGCTCCATTTCCGTTTCAAAATCCACACGGACATTGGCAAGCGACTCCGAAACGCTATCCTGCTCCTCTTTCAGCTTTTGGTAGTTGCCCACCATCTGCTTAAGTTCCTCGTCAGTAGCGTCAGCCATTCCCGCTATCGCGTTAATGCTGTCCTCGCTTCCGTCGGAGAACGTAGCAAGCACGTCTTTCAATCCCTCAATACCCTCGGCACGGGCAAGCAAGCTTGATAAGTTCGTATTGTAGTCATTCCAGTATTCATACTGCGTATCGAGCGCTGTGTTTATTGTATCGATACTGGTAGGGATAACCTGTGCCGCCTTATCCCAAAGCGAATACTGACCGCTTACGCTTTCGTATGCGGCATTATAGGCATCGTTGTACGCGGTAAGCAGAGCCTCGGTTCTGTCCTTAACGTCGGAAATGGCGATCGATATGCCGTCATAAGCGGAGATTGCTTCTGATGACGTCCCCGAAACGATGGCGGCATACTCAGCTCCCTCAGCTTCACAATCAGCAATGGCTGCTTCCACTTCTCTCAGCGCTTGACGGGTTTGCTCAAGCTCTTCGTTGGCTTTATTGAGTTCCTCCTCGGTTTGTTGCGCCGTTCCGACAATCAGTGCTCCGGCAGCGGAGAAAATGTTATCTCCCACGGCAGAAGTAAACGCATTAGCAGCCTTTCTTTGCACTTGTTCAGCCTTCACTAATGCTGACTCTAATTGTTCTTTCTGAACCACAAGGTCAACGATTTTGGACTGAGCCGCATTGTGCTTTGCCTGTCTGCTTTCAGCCTGCCAAGCTTGGTCGACCTTGCTCATCATTTTGTCGATGTTTCCGGTGACGTTTTCAATATTCAGACCAAGATCGGGGAATTGCTGATTAAGCTCTTTGATGATGGCTTCCATCTGCGTTTGTGTTGTGGATGTTTTTTCAGATGTGCTGCCGAGCTCTTTCAGCTTAGCAATCAGAATAGCGGCGCGTTCGTGCTGACCATCAATTTCCTTTGTGCTGTCACGATACGAGTTGACAACATTCGCGGAAGTCTCCTGCAATGTATCCAGCTCCGCATACAGTTCCTTTACGGAAAACTGCTGTGCTTCAAGACTGGCATTGGCTTCGTCCAGATCGTATTTTAATGCCCTTGCTTGATCGCTGGTCTCGCCATATGTCTTACAAGCTCGTTCGTACTCATCATTGAGCTGTGAAACGCTATCATACTGCTCCTTTGTCGCAGTGTTAAGCGTTTGTGCTTCAAGCGATTCAAGCTTATATGCCTCTCTGAGCGCTGTCATTACTACTGTCAGTGTTGCTACCGCCGCAGTAATGATAAAAATAGGGCTTTTGAGCATTGCGAGATTAAGTCCTGTCTGCGCCGTAGTAGCTCCCGTTGTAGCTGCTGCTTCCGCACCCGTTGCAGCAGCAGCGGCTGTTGCAGCAGCTGCTTTCTTGGCTTCTAAGGCAGCACCGAGAGTATCAAGCGCATTTTTCACCTTTTTTGCAGCATTAAAAGCGTTATAGGCAACAAGCACCACGCCTATTTCAGCTGCCACTGCCATTATGGATTTAACCACAGCGGGATTTTTTTCAACAAACTCATTTATCCCCGAAAGAATTTCCGTTCCGAGCTGAGCCAATCCACGCAGTTCATCGTCATACAGCTCACCAATGGACATTTTCAGACCGTCCGCGGCGGACTGGAGCAGCGTAACATCACCCTGTAAATTGTCGAGCTTGATGTTTGCCATTCTTTGTGCTGCACCGGTACATTCGTTTATATCCGCCGTCAACTCCGCATACTGCTCGTCTGTTGTGCCGAGAATTGCAAGCAATCCATTGTAACCGCGCTCTCCAGCAATAGCCTGCGCGTTCGTTTTCTTCTCGGAATCGGTCATCTGGTCGAAATAGACACGCAAATCCGAAATGGTTTCCGAAAGCGACTTCATAGAGCCGTCCAGATTTACACCCGTATATGTAGCTTCTCCGAATGCACGGGAAGTGAGCGTTATTTCACCCGATATGCCGTTGAATATGTTTTTCAGCGCTGTGCCGGCTACACTGCCCTTAACGCCAGAGTTTGCCATTGCGCCAACCGCGATAGCAACGTCCTCAATACTATATCCCAAAGCTCCTGCAATTGATGCCGAGCTTTTGAAGGTCTCACCCATAACTCCAACGGAAGTGTTGGAGTTGGCAGCAGCTGACGCGAGAACATCAACGAAATGCGCTGTGTCAGAGGCTTCAAGCTTAAACGCAGTAAGGTTATCGGTAACAATATCCGACACCATACCCAAGTCCTCGCCCGAGGCTGCTGCAAGCGCCATCATTCCGTCCATGCCCGAGATCATTTGCCCCGCGTTCCAGCCCGCCATACCCATATAGGTCATAGCCTCGGCGGACTGATTGGCGGTATAAGCAGTAGATGCGCCCAGTTCCTTAGCTTTTGCGGAAAGCTGCTGCATTTCTTTGGTATTGGCTCCCGAAAGAGCCTCGACAGTGGACATTGTGCCGCCGAATTCCATTGAAATGCTTATGCACTCTTTGTAAGCGTCGTATATCTCTTTGAGCCCTGCCGCGATACCCGCGGCGACAAGGGCGGAGCCTGCGGCTTCAAAAGCGCTTGCCGAGTTGTTCCCGAAGTTCTGCGCCTCTCTTGCCGCTGCCTCTTCTTGAGTGCGCAGCTCCGCCAATTCTTGTTCCAACCGCTGACTTTCCGAGGCAAGTGAATTCACATCTACACCGGCGTCGGAAAGCGCCTTGCTCAGCTCCGATAAACGTTTGTTTTTATCAGCGAGCGTTTGCTCAGTCTGCCTGATCTTGTGTTCAAGCTCCTCTTGCTTGATTTTCAAATCCTCACTGTTGGAGCCTGCTTGATTCATTCCTTGACGGACAATATCAAGCTGTCTTTTATATGTCTCAAGCCGGTCATTGGTCTTTTCAATGCTAGCCTGCTGCCGCTGGTACCCGTTAATGTCTGACTGTAACCGATTGAGAGCCTGCAGTTCCTTCTGAGTCGCCGACAAAACCCTTTGTGCTGAATTAAATGTCCCCGTAAAATTCTGATTAAGCCGAGCTCCCAGCTTGAACAGCATTTCATATTCTCTGTTTGCCATAAGCCCTCCTTATTTCTTTCGGATTTCGTCCATAATCCTGTTGTGTGCGTTTATCCACGGGCGAAGTTCAACAAGCGGTAAGTTCAGCCAGTACGGAAGCGGTGCGTATTGCGACAGTATTAGGCATTCGCGCCGTATGTTTCTTACAGCGCACGTTTGAGCAAAAAAAGCTTTGTCTTAGTCCTTATTGAAACAAAATCCGCAAGCGGAACTTTCATAATCAGGTCACGAGCGTTATGCTCATCACAAGCAAGCGCCGCAACACGTATTAAATAATTGACGTCGAAAGCCGGCTCCGTGTATATGGGTTTACCGATGGAGTTCAGCTCCGATTCAATGTCAATACCGTCCTGCGCAGTGAGCTTGCCGAAATTGAAATGCAGCTCCTCGTAGGTGCTTTCACCAAACACAACCGGATTACTGAGCTTACACGTCCACTCATACGGAGTTGATGATAATTCCTCAACAAGATCATCGACCTCTTTGTCGACATTCTGCGGCTCAACATCGATATTTCTCTTTTCATTTTCAGCGGTTTTCATAAAAAACTCCTTTCAAATTTATTGCCCGAAGCACAAGCCTCGGGCAAATAAAACCATCATTCTAATCCAAGCATATTGCGAGTATTCGCCAGGCGATCCTTGCCGGTGTGGTCAACATCACGGAAACGTCGCGGGTCAATATCACTTACGATTTTACCGTTGATATATTCCTTAATCGAAAGAACGCTGTACTCGCCCGACGCCGCCTGTGCAGACGCGGGGGCTACCGTACCTCCGTTAAGCGACTTGGGGATCATCTCAACGACAAACTTATGACCCGATTCGCCCAGCTCGCTGTCCGTTGCGCCCAAAGTCTGATGAACAACGCGCAGGTCGACTATATGGACACGTTCCTCCGCGAGGATATAAGCCGCCTCCGATGTATCTCTGAAGTTAACCTTAATTGTCATCGCGTCGCGATGCCCAACTATGGGTATATCTATATCACCCGCAATTCCGGCGCCGTTCATGGTGAACGTCTTACTTACCTTGTTGGGCATTTCAACACTGGCGAAACCAAGATACCTTATGCCGTTTTCAAACATTGTACAGTTAATTACGCCCTCTTCAATACCGTTCATAGGTTACCTCCTTATCCGTTCATGGCCGAAACGAGCATATCTACGCTGTATTCGGCGTGCATATCGATCTGCTGGGCGGGTACTGGCGAAGCGGAACTTGTATCAAGGCGGAATTTGCCGTTTACAAGCTCGGATGCCGAGTTGTTATCGGCAATATATACGATCTCACCACCGTACAGCTTGCCCTCCGCGGTAAGTCCGTTAAGCCACAGATTGAACGAAATGATTATCGCGTCCCGAAGCACGGGAGTAAGCGGCTTGTCCACGCTGCTCCAGAATGTCTTTACAAACGTGTTGCATATCCAATCCTGCGTTCTGTTGGTGCAGATGAAGTATTTCGCCACATCGGAGCTCTTCGGCCAGCAGCCGGTATAATTGCCCCAAAGCACCCAGCCGCCGTTGTTTATAGCCGTTACAACACCATCGGTAACGCTGATCACATCTGCCTGCGGCAATGACAACGCGATTTCCGCGCCGCCCGCTGTCAAAGTGCCTGTTATCGCCAGTTCCTTGTTGGAGGGCGATTCGTAAGGACAACCGTCATTTCCCGTGTCAACTTTCGCGATCAATCCACAAACCGCTACCGACATATCGAAGATATAATCGCCGTTTCTTACAAGCGGCCAGCAAACGATCATATCCTCGCTTGTATAACCGTTGGCGTTTTTATATTCCAGCACTTTGGAATATTCATCAGCACCTTTTGCGGAGGTGTCAAGATCAACGACAGCCTTTGCGCGAAACAGCCCGTTAATACTGGGAGCCTTTGCAGCCATGACGGCTGCCACAGTGGGATTGGAGCTCCAACCGGGCGCACAAAGCAGATCGGGGACTATCCCGACCGTACTCAGGCACATTTCAACGGACTCAATCGCCGCTTCTATCTCCTCAGCGGTTATTGCCGAGGTATCGGCTTTATTGTAGGAAACCACAAGCGAGACAGCCGAATAACCTGCACCGTCCTCCAGCAGTTCAATACGGCAGTCATTATCGGTGTAATATACCTCGTAGTCCTTATCCTTGACGAGAGCTTCGCCGTCCGCTCCCGTCTTAACGATCAGCGAATCATCGTTAATCGCCTCGAACGGCAGCACAGCGACAAAAGAAACGACCGCGACCGTTTCATCAGAAACTGCGGTCTTATGCTTTGCGGGGTCGAACACGTTGCAGAATACCGCGGGCGACATTCCGTACAATCTGAAATGACTGTACATTGCCTGACACAGGCTCCATTTCGGAGCGCCGCCGGCATCGCGCCACTCGTTGCTGTATCCGCCAAGCTCCTGCGCCTCTGCAAAGTTCAATGCGAGCTGCGGAACGCCCGTATATCCTTTTGCGGTGTGACACGGCCAAGCGCCTATGAAATAGGGAATCCCGGACTCGGCGGTCTGTGTTCCCGTAAAGCTCGTATCACTCTTGTATGTGTTGATTCCATGCTTTAACATTTTATCCCTCCTATTCGTTGGACAGAGCCCTGTATGCCCTGCTCAGTCCATTGTTTCCCGCTTTGAGCTGTTCCTTTGCAGCAGAAACCTCTCTGTCGGGTACAATAAGCCGCGCGATCTTGGGGTGCAGCTCAATTGCTGTTTTCAGCTTCTCCAGCACCTCTTTACGCGTTCCGATGTGAATGCTGCCGTTAATTATAACGCCTCTCACGGACGGTCCGATATAGACGTGAACGCGACTTTCGGTTTGGTCTGTCCGCTCGACAGTCTTTTTTCTTAATTTGTTGTTAGTATCCAAAGTTTACCTCCCTCTTGATACTTGGTAAAATAAATGTTCCTACCATTTCCCCCGCGAAAAAGGGGGCAGTGTCATCGGGGTAAATGATGGAATCAAGCGGCTCATGAACATCAAGCTGAAAATACTTCCCGATTTTCACTTTTTTCAAAAGCTCCTCTTCAACCGTGTCCATCAAATTCAACAGCATTTCCGCGCCTTCCTGCTCGTTATCGTTCCACACTGCAAAAACAAATCGTACTGTTGCAGTATTGAAAGGCTCCGTCCCTGCTTTTTGAACATGTCTGCTATTATCAAGCTGAACAATTATATACGGCACTTCCTTTTCGTAGGAATGACTGTCGGGAAGCCTCATTCTATGAATGTTCGGGGCGCGTACTTCCTGCTTTGTATCCCCTTTGGCAATGGCTGTCGGAAGCTTTAACTTTTTGGTACAGTCCCCGCAAAAGCGCTCCAGCTCCCTTACAAGCATAGTCCGCGTCATGTGCCGCTCCACCCGTTCATAATTCTCATGATCTCATGCTCCATCCTTTCTTCAAATTTCTGAGAAGCCTTATTCACAAGTTCGTCCTGCACCTCTTTGCTTCCAAGCATCTGCGGTACGGACGAACCCTGCAACTCCTTGATCTCGTTGCTGCCTGCGCTCGTTACCCCGCCTGTCCGCTCAAAAATGCCGATATGCCCGGATTTCATCTTGGCAACAAAAGCATTCTCAAATCTTTTTACAGACGTCCCCTTTAACTGATGCGCCGATGCTGCAACACTCGGATGAACCGGTCGCAGCTGTCCCGCAACAATTGTTCTGATGGTCTTGCTATCGTCTGCGGTCGGATATTTCGGCGTAGTTCCGTTATATCTGTACAACGGTATTTTTTTGCCGCTGAACCTCACTTGAGCTTCGGTACCGTGAATTTTGACAGTGATATTTTCTCCGGCACGAATGTTAGCGGCTGAGATATCGTATCTTTTCCTTATGGCTTTTGTACTTTCCGTTTTTAACGCCGATGCCGCTCTGGGAAGAGCGCTTCTTACCGCCTTTGCTACGCCGTCGGGTATACCTACTAAAAGCTTTCTCGCACGTTCAACTGAGTTGCCGCCAAAATCCTCGGATATATATAACCCGACTGCTCCGCTCATTCGT
Source organism: uncultured Ruminococcus sp. (assembly GCA_964552995.1). GTDB lineage: Bacteria > Bacillota > Clostridia > Oscillospirales > Ruminococcaceae > CAG-115. The sequence continues at coordinate 13,088 of CAZKJC010000005.1, read as the reverse complement.
TATGCGCCTCCAGCTCCAAAGTAATCATTCCCATAGCATCCTCTGAGGTGACAACAGTATATCTCTGATAAAAGGGCTTTCCGAGTGCCTGCCCGTCATCTATTTCAATGCGCTTACCCTGCTCGGGAATTACTCCCTCCATATCAACAGAAGATATATACGCTTTAGCGCTGACCAGATGCACTCCCTTGAGATGATCACCGGCTGTGATAGTCCGCTCCGACTGCTTGACCTTTGTAAGCACCACAGGAATATTCTCATACAGCACACCATCATACTTGACATTATGCATTTCCGCGAATTCGTCTGTGTTGAGGAAAATATTCTTCACGTCCGCCGCTAACTGTTCTTTAAAGCTCACTCCACCGGCACCTCCGCGTTAAGGGCGAAATCTCCGTCTCCTGCGAAATATTTATCCAGCTCCTCAACCATTTCTTCTTTAGTCGTACCGACCTTGAAGCTGATGCCGACATCCTTTGCGATGGCACGGAGATCGTTCACATTCATATCGAGATTGTATTCGGGAATGTCACTGGCATCGCCGAGTTCATCATCTGTGTCGCCCTCGCTGTCACCGCCCTGTTCGCTTTCTGCGCCGCCCTCATCGTCGGTCGAGAAACTATCGGGATTGAGCGCTATACCCGCCTTTACGGGCGCGTCAGCCGCCCTTTCAACGATCTCCGCAACTCCAAGCGCAACAAGGCGATCCGCCTCTTTGCAATCGACTGCAAAAGGCGGATCGTTCTTTGTTTTTGCTTTTATGAAGCCGTCGTTGTCAAAGCCATACGCTCCCGAAATGATCCTTATGGTCTTCATTATGTTCTCCTTTCCCTTATCCCACAACGTTTGCGGCGTAAATATACGGGCAGTAGTTCTTGGGAGCCGCGAGAGGACGCGTTCTTAACTGGGTCGATCTAAAATCATTCTCCTGATCTACAACCAGCTTCGGTACGCGGGGAGCCGCTATTGTCTCAAACTCTGTTGAGCCGTAAGGTATCTGCGTGATCTGTCCGTACATCATATGACCGCACTTCGGCGCGGTAACCATTGCGGAAGTAGGAGGGAAATAGGGAGTATCAACGCCGGTATCGTCCTCGTAGCTTTCGGAGACGTCAAAGAGGGTCAGCTTAAACCCGCCGAAATTCAACGTTCCCATTTTTACAACGCCGTTATATTCAATGGTCTGGTTGATATCCCCATATGAGATAGCAAGATTTCTGTCAAGCAGCTCACGCACCTCATCATCGCGAAGAACGACCTCCGCCGCGTCGCTGCCAAGAACAAGGTCTGCTGCAGGAAGTCCCCTTCTTGAAAGAAGCTTACACATTGCCTTAACATCACCGTTAAAGTTCCCATTTGAGGAGTTCCACATATTTGCCACAGTATAGGCGTGATCCGATCTGCCGTCATAAAAATAGACATCGCGCTTCTCACCCCTTGTTTCGGCATCAATATACTCCTGCATTGGGCAGGCATTATTGATCATGGTCTGAACCGACATCCATTCCTCGCGACGCTCAATCCTTCTGTTCATATCGGTGAAATCATCAAGCTGCAGCCGTGCCGCTCTCTGCGCCGGAGTACTGTTTATGTACATTGCCTCACCAAAGCCGCGGCGTTTGAGGTCATCGAGTGTAAGCGGACGGGAAACGCCAATTGAAGCCGGTTCGTATTCGTGAATCTCATATCCCATGCGCTCCATAGGTATAGCGCCCTTACGGGGAGCTACAAAAGCCGCCATCTTCCTGTCACCCTTGCGGTATTCGGTCAGTACCTTATCGCTTGCGAAGATATCCGAGGATTCGGTGGGAAAATATCTGTCCTTGAAAAACGTCGTGGTAGGGACTATTTCCTCTATGATCGCAAGCATGGTGTAGGTGTCAAAAAAATTAATCTCATTAGGCATTATTGGTTTTAACCTCCTTACATTGTCGCCGCGCTCTGAAGAACGATGTCGTACTTGCGCAGCGCGTCCGTGTCCTCTGCGGTTATAGTGTATCCTTCGGCAGTTATGATCTTGTTGCTATTGAAGCAGCCAGCCGTATATACTGCCGTTGTTGTGTCGGACTCTACGATGATATCATCGCACAGAATGCAGTCGGGGGTAAGTGTTTCACCCTCTGCGGGCTCTGTGCCGAGTATTACCAGCTTATTGTCCGCCGAGCTCTTGGCGAGAATAGTGCCGCGCTTGAATGTTGTCGCGGTTTCTACCGCGCGGATCGTTCCGCTATTCACCTGCTTGTGGGGAATATTGCCGATGATAAGCGCATCGTGTTCCATCTCACCAATTTTCCTTGAAAGATCAGCCATGTTTACTTTTCCTCCTTTCCAAACAGTCCCTGAACATTCCGGCGAGCCTCCGCGAGCATTTCCGCGGGAGTTTTTATTGCGTTACCCGCTTCAAGCTCCTGCGGTACCGCCGCAACCTGTGCAGCGCCGGAGTTTGCGAAGTCAACCTGCATTCCAGCGAAAACAGAAGCCCCCTTCTTAGTCGCTTCCTGAGCAGCGCGGAAGCACATCTCCTGCGCCGAGCAGGGATTATTACCGTATTTCGCTTCATGCACAATATTGCCGTCAAACTGCGCCGCAACGCTGTCTATTTCGGCAAGTCTGTCGCGTTCAGCCTTTGCGGCTTCTTTCGCAGCCGCTTCCTGTTCCGCCTTGCATTCGGCTCTGATCTCCTGCTCAACAGAAGCGGCAAGCTCGCTGTTCTCCTTGCGGAGTTCCTCAAGATTTTTTGCCATTAAATCATTTCCTCCTTTATCTGTATCTGCAACCCCCGTCGGGGAAGTTACCGTAGGAATACCCTCGGGAGCTGTCATCCCTTTTGGAAGATGAACGGTTCGCCCGCAAATCACAAGCGAACGCCTGTCTGCGCTCGCCGCAATGGAAAGGGGCTCGGCATTCTCGGCAAGCGAGTCTGCAAAGCCCTTTTCAACTGCTTCTTTTCCGGTCATATACGTTGTGTCGGCCATCATGTGCGATATCACCGTTTCCGACAAACCCGTTTTACGGCAGTAAATACTAGCCTGCGCCTTATCATACGCGTCATTGCTCTTTGCAATCTGTCTGAGTTCATCGGCATTATACGCGCCGAAAAGCGATGTCCAGCATTTGTGTATCATAATAAGGCTTGAGGGATTGACCGTAATATTATCACAAGCGCACATTATCAACGAACCGCCCGACATTGCCGCTCCGTCTACGATACAGTTTAGCTCCGTACCGTTTTCCGCAAGCTCCCGCAGCCTATTATGTATCAAAATAGATACTCCCGCGTCTCCGCCAAGACTGTTCATGCGTATAGTCAGTTTTTTGCAGCCAGCCGCCGCGTTCAAGTCCTCGAGGAATTCCGACTGTACAATAAAATCGCCCGCGCATTCCTCTCCCGTCCACCAGTCAACAGGCTTAGTCTCTACGATATCACCATACATCGTTATCTCGGCGCTGTCCCTGCTTTCTCCAAAAGCCAGCGCGTAACATTTTCTTTTAATATCCGGCATAATTTCCTCCTATATCTGATTTTCGGGAGCAACCGAGCTGAGACGCTGCTGTTCTTGGGAGATAACAGCGGCGTTTTCGCTCCAATCGCTTCCGTAATACTCTCTTGTGACCTGTTCGTTGGTTTTCCAACCGTGCTGCACTACCAGCTCGTTCGCCTTAGCTTCCTTGACAGGATCGAGATGCGTCTGAGCAGGACCGTCCCATCTTGCGCCGCACCATGCCGCACGTATAAGAGGATCGTCCCAGAATCCGGGAGCCTTGATCCGTCCGGTAGCAACCGCCTCCGCAAGCCACACTTCGTAAACAGGCTGGCAGAAATCATTTATAAACCATGCACGGCGCATCTTGATCATCTCCCATGTTTCCTCAAGAGCTCCCTTTGCCGCACTGTATGAGCTGTTAAATTCCTTTATGAGAACGTCGTAGGGCAGCTCCAATGCCGCTCCCGCCATTTTGATTATTGACCTTACAAAGGCATCATAGCCCGCAGTAGGTATGTTCGGATTGCCGAACACCACATTTTCACCCTTCTTGAGATGATTTATTTGTCCCGGACCCATCTCATACTCGTTTTCGCTATCGCTTACGCTGTCGGGCTGACCAGAGGGGATCCCGTCAACATCGCCTGCGCCCACCTCGTTCAGAGGAAAATCCGTCGTATCGGATTCGGTCACTATCCATGCTGTCAGATATGATTGCACCAGTGCAGCTACAAGCTCGCTCTCGGTGTATCTCCTTAGCTGAAGCAATATTTCGATTACCGGTGCCAGATATGTTACCCCGCGGTATTGGTCGGGACGTTCCGTTTCCATAAGCTGGAGGATATTGGGCAGCCCAGTGTTTTTTCCCTCAACCTCCACACGCGCCCACTTCCGCTCCTCGGCAGTATTTTGATAAGGATGTACATTGCAGATATGATAAGCAATCACCCGCCCGCAGCTGTCGATCTCAACGCCGTCATATATCTTATTGCCGGCGGCGGTTTTGCCCTCCGTCTGGTTGAACATGGCGCTTCTTTCACAAAACGGAGTACTGACCCTGTCAGCCTCAATAATGTGAAGCCGCAGCGTATAAGGATTAAGCTGAGTGCTTACCGCACGTTTCAACAGCACAAAAGCATCGCCGCTCATCAGCCATGATTTAACGGCGAGCTGTTCAAGCTCGTAAAAGTTGTTTACCCCCAGCGCATCACAATTACTGCGCCGCTCCGCCCACAATTTCCATTCGGCTTCGGTTTTCCTTTGCCAACGGTGAAGCTCGTCTTCAGATAATCCGAGTATCTCATTATTAACGGCACATTTCATGCGCAGACCGGGACCCACTGTCTTGGTACGGTTGGTATTTATCGCTGCTGTGGCGACGGGAGATGCCATATACAGCATTCGCCCGCGCTGCCGCAGAGTCATATTGTTTACATCAATATCCTCTGATGGAGCGCCGCTTACAGCTGTAAAGCCTTTCAAAGATCGTTTGGTATGACTCGCGCCCGCGTCGCTGTATCCCTTTGCCTGCGGCACTTTTACCACCTTTACAGTCATTCGATTTTCCATGACAGCCTCCTAAAAATCCCTCGGAATAACACCGACAGCTCTCCGAGGCTTCTTTCCGTTCATAATTGCCGCATACTCGGCACGCTTGTTGACAGCATCGTTGATTTCCTTTGAAAGCATATCAATGTCAAATCTTGTCAATGATCGGTCGTCAACCGTGTACGACTTAACGCCGCCGTCAACAAGAGCCAGCTTCGCTTCTGTCAGCTTGGTTATCAGCTTATCATAATACTCATACAACGCCTGTGCTTCATTTTTGCTTATCATTTACATCACCACTCATTATAAAATTTGTCCTGCGCACGTCTGCGCGGCTTGGGCTGTCTCGTCTGTACAGTTTGCGAAGTGGGGACAGCGGTTCGGACGGTAGCTGTACCCTTGAGCCGTCGCTCCAACGCGTCAAAATCGGGCGACAGCGCCTTAATTGCCGCCATTGCGTAGTTCCGGCAGTCAAGAGCCTCGTTGCGCTCATGTCCGGGTATCTTCTCCCACTGCCACGGGTGCTTGAGTTCCTTTTTATACACAATACGCTCGGACAACAGCCCCTTGAAGTAGTCCTTGCCGTAATCATCGCGCTTGGGGAAATGACAATACTTCGGTCCCGCGGTCTTGACCTTCATATTGTCCATGATGAGCTGTTTGCCCGCATTTACGCCTATTTCATACACCCAGCACATTCCCAAAGCTCTGCCGTTCACCACTATTTTTTGCTTTTTCGGCGGACTTGTATAGGGAACGTCGTCCGTTCCGCGCCCCTTGATGGCAAACACTCTCTTTGCGAACCGCTCCCGGCAGCGCTGCCTTACCTCCTGTGTATAATGTCCGCCCTCATCGACAAAGGTAAGGGATACCCTTAAGCCTATGCCGCTCTCAAAGCGGTAAACGTGCCCTATCATGTCGTCGAGAGCGCTCCACACATCATCGGAATCGGGACGACCCATTATAATACCCTTTTTAATGCCCCAATTTTCACCGAAATGCCCATGCCCCACTATCTCATACTCCAGACGGTCGTCCTGTGTATCAACGCCGCAGGTCAGAGCGAGGACACCATCGGGCAGTTCCGCGCGGTATTCCTCGCGGCGTGCCATAACGGAGTCCTCGCTTTCGAGATCACCCCTATATTCCCAAAGTAAACCGAATAGCGTATTGTACACGACCTGCATCTTCTTGGTATCCCCAAGCGCTTGAAGATATTTCAGTATGATTGACTCCCACTTTGCCCACGGTGAAGTCCAAGCGGTCAGCCAAAAAGAGCGTGTGTGGTGCTTTTCATATGCTTTGGGGCTATCTGCAACCCATTTGGCTGGCTGGGATTTCATTTCATGCTCGGAGGATATGCTTCCACATTTCGGACAAATGTAAAAAATGGAGGTAATGTTATACACCTTATCGTCACCGTCGTTCACCTCGGTCTTTTCATACTTGTACCGGATGTTATCAAAGATTATCTCGCTATACTCCTCGCAATGGGGACACTGCGTATTCCATCGTTCCATAGTACCCTTCTTGAAAGACTTCTCAATCGCGCTTGCGTTTTTGATAGTCGGTGTAGAGACCTCAATCGCCTTTGAATTGTAAAATGTAATTTGTCGGGCGGTGGCAAGCTCCCAAGGATCGCCCTCGCTTCCCGCCGACAATGCCCAGCGGTCGCGCTCGTCACCAAACAGGTAACGGATAGGCTTTGAAGCCAGCGCGTGCGCCTCGGTCGAGCCTGTCAGCGTCAGCACGCCGCCTGGAAAGGACTTCTGAAGTATCGTGTTCCCCGAATCGCGGCTTTTGGGATCAGCCACCTTTTTGCGCAGACAGGCGGTCTCCCTTATCATCGGCGCGATACGCATCTGTGAATACTCCTTCGCATCCGTGACCGTAGGCTGTACAAACAATATCGGTCCGGGGTCTTGGTCTATACAGTAGCCTATCATATTGTTGATAGCCTCCGACTTTCCGACCTGCGAGGCAGCGACAACCACAATGTTCTGTACCTTTGGATCAGTGAAGCTATCTAGGATATCCATCATATAGGGAGTTCGCGACGTTCTCCACCTGCCGACCTCGGAAGAGGACTCGGAAGTCAGACGGCGGTTTCTGTCCGCCCACTGCGAAACGGTCAAGTCTTCGGGCGGCTTCATGCCTGCCAGCACCTTAGCGATACAGCTGTTGAGCTTGCTTTCACGCTGCTTTTCCGTTTCTCTTAACACTCGAACACTTGCACTCCCTCCATTTTAATAAGCCAAAGGGCGCATAGGTTAACCAGACTGATCAATTGTAAACTCTGTGTCCATATGCGCCAATCGGCATACAGCAAAGCTGCGTTCTATATCTGTCAATCAGACAGGTACACAGTGCAGCCTTTTTGCATTCGATTGCAAATCCGATTTTTGCGCAGAGAAAAACCGCGTTTTGTCGAACGCGGCTATTTTTTATTCTCTCGCAATTATAATTATATCACAAATGCTTCAGGACATGTGGGACATTCAGGACAACTTTTATCAATTTTTGATATTTTTTTGAAAAAAATTATCCCTCTGGGCTGTCCTCGCTCTCCTCAACATCTACCGAATCGCGTTTCATGCGTTGTCGAACGCGCTCGTCATACTTTTTCTTTGAGTACTCGTAATTTGACAAATCGTCAAGAATAGCGAAAACTTCCTTTTCGAGAATTTTCTGTACCTCGTTGGGATCACCGCAAGCCGCCGCGTCTGTTGCGCAGCGTCCCGGCAAGGCAAGCAGACTGCCACGGACGAAATACAGCAGATCGGCGGTCATTGCCTGAACATCCTCGGATCGGTGCATCTTACCTTGAAACTCCTTCGCCTGCAGCTCCGCGACAACCGCCTTGGACTCCTTGAGCTTGGCTTCGGCAACCTTTCGCTTCAGATCGATCTCCGCCTCATCCTCCGAAACCTTTTTTGCACGTTCCTCAAGGTACTGACAATATGCCTTTACAGTTTCAAACAGATTGTACAGCATTCCATGATTTGTTTTGGTCTTGTGGATCGTTCCTTGCGATGTCAGCTGACCCACCCACTGATTTGTTTTACCGAATGCGGTACAGATATCGGCAGTCTTAACAAAAATCGGTGTTCCTGCCTGCAAAGAGAAAATAACCTGCTGCTGTGCTGCCGCGCTGCCCGCTTTAGGCTTTGCCGCCCTCTTAGCAGGAGCGCTTGTCTTGCCGGCAGCCTTGCTCTGTTCCGTGTTTGCCTTCTTAGCCATATCCCTATCCCCCATTTCAAAACCTTTTCAATTAAAGTGCCCCCATTTTTTCGCCGCTGACTGCGTGCTTTTTGGGGTCGTCGAGCCCGCAGGCTTCCCCCGCGGGCGCTGACAGTACCTTTTTTGCTCTCGTTTGGCTTGTGGAGCGAAACGAGCGCCGTTTGTGCCGCTCCAAGCCGTTTATTTACCCTAAAACACCGCTCCTATCGCATGACAGGCTAAACGAGCAGGGGCGAGGTGTGACCCTCGCCCGCCTGTTTACTTGTCGCTCCTGCCTGCGTTGTATGCGGCGATCAGCGCCGCCTTTAAGCTCCATACCGAGGTTTCGATAAAATCCTCGCTGTCATTGTTCCTTGTATCCAGACCGCCTCGCTCTTTCACACTGTAAATGTACTCCTTAGCGATCATGTCGATTGTCTTTTCGGCTTCTGTCATTTTGATGTCCTCCTGAGTTCGTTTTCCTTTCGGTAAGTGTATATTAACTCTTTTCGAAGGATATATCAATACGATTACCACACAAACATCACCGAGAGAAATTGTGTACTTTACACCTGTTGACAGCTGTGGATAGCTTCAATGATGAGGTTCTGCTCATCGGCGTTTACCCCGATGCTGTCCAGCGCCTCGCGCGTTCCGCAGTCCGAGCATATCCACCCGCCGTCAATGCGGGAGATGGCGGGAACACAGTCCACCGTTCTCCCACACTTTGGGCAGAAATCAATATGGAAGCTGCTCGCTTGTTTATTCTTCATGGTCAACACTCCTTTCGATCGCGTTGTTTATAAACCTTTGGTTGAACCCGAAAGCCTTGTAGCCGTCCAAGCAGGTCTGCACATACATTCCGCTCGGTCTGCCCAGCGGTCGATCCTCGTGCATAATGTACACGAATGCCGTCCGCTTTTCGGTTTTGCCGTTCGTAAGCTCCACATCAATAGTCATAACCTTTTTGTAATAGAACGTCGGGTAGCCCTCGTAGCGGTCGAGCGCCTGCTCGTTCTCGGGAGTTACTTCCCACACCGCAACGGGTACCTTCCCCCCGCGCTTATGCTCGATTGTCAGGTAGGAGCCGCTCCTGCTCCCTTTAAACAGAAGCTCGTAGTTTCGGATCGCCGCCGTTCCTATGACCTTAGCGCCGGGGCAGCGGAATTTCATTTGCTCCACATTCAGATTGCTTCCATAAGCCAGATACAATTTTTTCATTGTCGTTTCCACCTTTCCGAGGACGTTTGCCCTTCTACCGCCTTAAGCCCGCTAAAGCGGGCGCGGCGGTTCGTTTTATGCTGTGCGGCTCTGTCGGAATGAAGCGTCGCCGCTAAGTCGTTTGGTGAAGGTCTCCCTTGCTGTTTTGAATTCGTCCCCGATAAATCCGAGGCGAAGCAGCCAAGTCCTCATTGCGTATTTGGGGTTGTCGGTCTGCTGGGGCTTTGGGCTTGCGCTTTTTGCGTTCTTTGCAAGTGCGCTGAGCGCTAAGCAAAGCTGAATGTAGCTTTTAAGCTGTCCTGCGTGAAGCCCGCCTTTGCGTCCCGCCGTGGGTGCGTCGAATTGGAAAAGTCTGAATTCAATCGTTCCCTTTGTAAATGTCGCGTGAAGGTTGAGCATGTGGTATCGGCTTGAATGGTAGTGTTCGTTTCTGCCGCTGTTGTTCCCTTGTGAACCGTACCAAATGTCCGCAAGCTTTGCCATTGTCTTGGGCTTTTTGCTGTTCAACTCGTTCAAAAACCGCTCGTCAACCATTCGGCAGTAACTTGCGATTCTGCGTTGGTCGAGCTTCAAGGCGCTTGCAAGCAGCTTTTCATGGCTCGCCATTATGTTGGCAAGATTGCGCAAGGTCTGCGCTGTGTGTCCGTTTGCTCCGATGTGAATGTGTACCCCGCAGCCCCTTGTCGCGTCGCTTTTTGCGCCCGCCTTGCGAAGCCTGCGGATAAGCTCCTGTAAGGTCTCAATGTCGCTGTAATTCAAAATCGGCGTTACCAGTTCGCATTGCTGTGAATAATCCCCTTGAATACTGCAATCGCGTTGGAATTTCCATTCTCTTCCCTGCGCATCCCATGCGCTCCAAGTGCAGTAACCGTTCCTGTTGGCTGTGTCCTCGGCGCGGTTCGTTCCGAAAAACTCCGCGGCGACCTTTGCCGCCTTCATTCGGGTGATGTTGTTCATTTCAACCTCTACCCCTATGGTCTGGCTCTTGATTCCTGCGATTTGCTTTTCTGTGTTTTTCATTTCGGTGTCCTCCGTGTTTTTGGTTTTCCCTTTCGGTAGGTACATATTAACTCTAAACCACAGAAATAGCAAGTCAATTTGAAAAGTATTGTACACAGATATATTCTCAGAATATTGTGTATTTTATGGCGGTTTGCATCTATATTTTGATGACAATGTTCTCGCCGTGTCCCGACAGATCGGGCTTTGAAATAGTCCATTTTAACAAACTGAATTCAAATTCCTGCGATTCCCCTTCAGCGGGGTTATCGGTAGTTTACTCTTCACAACCGAGGTTTGAAATCAGTGAAACAAAGCCTTCGTTGACAAGAATTTCAATGAGCCCCTCAACATCTTCATTTCCATCAAAATAAACCACACCCTTTCGGTCAATATAAAAATTATCCACCTCATAGGCGAAAGTTGGTGCGCCGAGATACGTTGCATCGGCTCCTAAAAATGTGCTGATTGCCTGAACCAGTCTTTTGCACTCTGCACCGCTCACATTGTAGTCCAAATAATATTTTTTTGCTGCCACTGTGAAAACCTCCTATTTTCTTGGTAGTCACATATTAACCCTTTTGGGAGGATATATCAATACAATTAGTACACAATCATTTGAACGGCACATTGTGTATATTATGAGGACTTGACCACCTTGAACGCTGCCGAACCCTCGAGGTTTCTGAGCAGGATTTTTCGCTCAACCTTGTACTGCTTGCCGATAAAGCCCAAGCGTAGTAGAAAACACCTGAAAGCGTATTTTTCATTGTCGACCGGCTTTTCGGTAGCGCTTATGCGCTTCAGCTTTACCGACATTTCGCATAGAGCACTGATGAGATGTGTGTATGCTTTGACCTCATCCTCCTCAAGCTGCCGATCAAACCAAGCGAATGAAACACTGTGTTCCTTGACCTCAACAGGCAATTCGGAAATACCCAGCGCCTTCTTTATCAGCCCGCCCTTTGCAGAAAGCAAATTTGTAAGATTACCTACCAGAACGCTTTCAAGTGGTATTTCCACCGTAAGCCCGATATTCGCGCCCTGTGGCTCGCTTGTTTGTCCTTCGGTAACTTCTCCGCCTTCCGCTTCCGAGGCGCTTACAGGGCAAAATCCGCGCTCCGCAAGCCGCTCCAAAAGGTTATTCACTTCTTGAGCGTCGGGATCATCGTCAAATATCAGCGACCCCTCTTTGGTAACCTTGATCCGGTCAATCTGATACACCATTGACGGCGCACCGAGATATTTTGGTTTAACGTTCAGGATTTCTCCGATTGCGCTCACAAACGGCTTTCGTGCCGCTCCAACTGCATTGTACCTGATCTCCATGATAATATCCTCCTTTGGTTTTTTTCATATTAACTCTTCCACGGTGGGATATCAATACAATTATTGTACAAACATTCCTGCGGCGGATTGTGTGAATTATGCCATACTATACCCGCCAGCACGAAATAAACGCAGGGGAGCGCCACACCGTTCCCCCAGAGCTTATATTCCGCCGAGTCGCTGTGCGGATCTTTCAGCCACTTTATTATCTGCTTGTCGGTTTTTCGCTTGATTCCTTTACCGATTGCCGCTCCGTATTCCGTAAAGATTTCACGCCAGCGCTCTATCTCATCGGGTGTTGGGCTGTCCGTCCCCAGATCAGCGCACCACCAATCGGGAAAGCCCTGCAAACGGGCGCATTCGGTAGGGCAAAGCCGCCGCACGATATAATCAATGACCACGTCATTTATGATGGGCGGAGACTTGTAATCGGTTGCTGTGAGGGTATTTGCGCACTCCTCAGATGCTCGAGTAAAAAACGACTCGCGGCTCATAGAATACGTTGGAACTGCGACCGCTCCCGGACCCTTTGCAACTATTGTTGGCTCTGTTTCCGACTCGACCGCGAAATTATACAGCGCGTTCTTTCCCTGGTTGAAGGCAGCTCGGTCGATACCGTAAACAACTGTAAGCCCGCCTTGATTCCTGTCCGGCGTGTTTCCGCTGCAGTCAATTGTGCGTGAGGTATCCGTTTCGTAGACGTTTGCCCGCGCATTTTTCGTCCCCTCGGAGGTAAACCGTACATCAAAGCAATTCAGCACCAACGGCTGATTGTTGCCGCCGGTGCCGTAACTTGCGCTGACCGTAGGAGCAGTTTCCAGCGGTCCGCCGATGCGGGCATCCTGACTGTGGTTCTCAAACATCAAGGCGGCGGGAACTGCTCCCGCCCGAAGCGTAGGTCA